>NZ_JBFBDO010000003.1:0-198478 GCF_040683335.1 Kitasatospora sp. NPDC093806 | reverse complement strand
TTTTGGCACGCTGTTGAGTTCTCAAGGAACGGACGCTTCCTTCAGGCGGCTTTCACACCGGCCCTCCGGGCGCTTCGTTCTTTCGTGTTCCCAGCCTATCAGACGATTTCCGCTCCGTTTTCCGGAGTTTCATTCATCCGATTCCCTGACTGGATCGGGGTCACTTTCCGCGACTCACTCCACATTAGCGCATTCCGAGATTCACTCGAAATTCATGCGCCAGCGAGATTCGCTGAGTGGGGTGGCCGCTCCAGCGACTCGTTCAACACTAGGCCACCCGGACCATGACGTCAAACATCGGGGGTGGGATCCGGCTGGATCCCACCCCCGATCATCGAAGCCGCAGGTCAGCGGCGTCGTGTTTCAGTCACTTCGTCAGCTCGGCGGCCGCGAGGTTCCGCTTTCCGCGCCGCAGGACCAGCCAGCGGCCGTGCAGCAGGTCGGCCTCGGCCGGCACCGCCTCCTCGTCCGTCACCTTGACGTTGTTGAGGTAGGCGCCACCCTCCTTGATCGTCCGGCGGGCGGCCGAACGGCTGGGGGCCAGACCGACGGCGACCAGCAGGTCGACGATCGGCTGCAGCTCGGTGACCTCGGCCTTCGGGACCTCGGCCAGGGCGGCGGCGAGGGTCGGGGCCTCCAGGTCGGCGAGGTCGCCCTGGCCGAACAGCGCCTTGGAGGCGGCGACCGCGCGCTCGTACTGGTCGGCGCCGTGCACCAGGCCGGTCAACTCCTCGGCCAGCGCGCGCTGGGCGAGGCGGGCGGCGGGGCGCTCGACGGTCTCGCGCTCCAGCTCCTCGATCTCCTCCTTCGAGCGGAAGCTGAAGATCCGCAGGAAGTTGGAGACGTCCCGGTCGTCCGCGTTCAGCCAGAACTGGTAGAAGGCGTACGGGGTGGTCAGCTCGGGGTCGAGCCAGACCGTGCCGGACTCCGTCTTGCCGAACTTGGTGCCGTCGGCCTTCACGATCAGCGGCGTGGCCAGCGCGTGCACCGACTTGGCGTCGGCCTTGCGGATCAGGTCCGTACCGGCCGTGAGGTTGCCCCACTGGTCGCTGCCGCCGGTCTGCAGGGTGCAGCCGTAGCGGCGGTTCAGCTCCAGATAGTCCATGCCCTGGAGGATCTGGTAGCTGAACTCGGTGTAGCTGATGCCCGCGTCGGAGTTGAGCCGTCGTGCGACGGCCTCCTTGGCGATCATGTTGTTGACCCGGAAGTACTTGCCCACGTCGCGCAGCAGGCTGATCGCGGACATCCCGGAGGTCCAGTCCAGGTTGTTGACCATGCGCGCCGCGTACGGGCCCTCGAAGTCGAGGAAGCGCGAGATCTGGCCGCGCAGGCGCTCGACCCAGCCGGCCACCGTCTCGGGGTCGTTGAGGACCCGCTCGGCGGTGGGCTTCGGGTCGCCGATCAGACCGGTGGCACCGCCGACCAGGCCGAGCGGGAGGTTCCCCGCCTGCTGGATGCGGCGCATGGTGAGGATCTGGACCAGGTTGCCGAGGTGCAGGCTGGGGGCCGTCGGGTCGAAGCCGCAATAGAACGTGACCGGGCCGTCCGCGAACGCCTTGCGCAGTGCGTCCTCGTCGGTGGACAGGGCGATCAGCCCACGCCACCGCAGCTCGTCGACGATGTCCGTCACGGTCACGCTTCTCCTTCGGTCGGGCGTCCGCCCGGTGCGGGCCCGGTTCCGGTCGGGCCCCGGTGCGGGACGACTCCAGCGTTGTAGAGCCTACGCGGTCGGGGCCAGCGAGTTTTCCCCGGCTGGCATGGACGCGCCCCGCGAGCCGCGGACAGCGGTGGCCGGCGCCGCCCCCGGCATGTCCATTGCCCTCCATGACACCGGAAATTCCGTTGTTCGACGGCCTCGGGCCCCTTCACAGTGGTCCCACCGCCGCGCGGCGGCAGTGACGTGTGTGGAGACGGTCGTGCCGCCGTGGCACGCCCGCGGAAGGGTGGCCGAGGTGCGCAGCACGCTGGTTCTGAACGCAAGCTACGAACCGCTGACGACGGTGTCGCTCCAGCGTGCGGTGGTCCTGGTGCTCCAGGAGAAGGCCGTGGTGGAGCACGCGCACCCGCTGCGAACCGTGCGCGGGACGGGGGTGACGGTACCGGTGCCGCGGGTGATCAGACTCCGGCGGTACGTCCGGGTGCCCTTCCGACAACAGGCTCCGTGGTCGCGCCGCGGGGTGCTCGTCCGGGACCAGCACCTGTGCGCCTACTGCGGGCGGCGGGCCACCACGGTGGACCACCTCCAGCCGAGGTCGCGCGGTGGCGCGGACAGCTGGCTGAACACGGTGGCCGCCTGCGCGGAGGACAACCAGCGCAAGGCCGACCGGACGCCGGAGCAGGCGGGGATGGTGCTGCTGCGCAAGCCGTTCGTGCCGACGCCGCAGGCCACGCTGATGATGGCGCTGGGGCTGCGCGGCTCGGACGTCCGGGAGCTGGCCGACTGGCTGCCGGCCCAGGTGGTCACGGCGGCTGCTCCGTCCGCGGCCTGAACCGGTCGCGAGGCGGGGCCGGTCGCCAGGCGGGGCCGGTCGCCAGGCGGGGCCGGATCCCGGCTGCCGGGCCGGGGCTCAGGCCTTGGCCTGGTAGCCGGTGGCGGTGCCGAAGTTGGTCGAGTGCTCGGGGACGGCGACGACCCGGCCGCCGCCGATCAGGATCCGGCCGGAGACCAGCAGCGAGCCGGTGCCGGCCGGGAAGTTGCCGCCGACCGTCTCGTGGCCGTTGCCCAGGGCGAAGCGGCTGAGGTGGGCCGGCTGGTCGAGGCGCTCGTCGACGGCGAGCACCAGCGCGCCGCCGTCCAGGCCGACCGCCCGGGCGACGCCCTTCTCGGCGGCGGCGGCCTTCCAGCGCTGCTTCCCGGTGCCGAGGTCGTAGCCGACCACCGACACCGGGCCGCCGGCGCCGTTCGCCGGGGCGAGCGTGGTGACCATCGTGCGGTCCTGGAAGAAGACTCCGGGCGTCGCCGAGAAGAGGCCGTGGGCGACGTCCAGCCGGCCCTCGGAGCCGGTGACGACCGGGATCTCGGTGGCCGGGTCGCCGTCCTGGCCCCAGGAGAACACCCGGTCGTCCTCCGGCTTCTCGCCGGTGGTGAGGACGACGGGGGGCTCGACGGACAGCACCGTGGCGGTCTTCGGCCGGTTGTTCAGGCCGCGCGACCAGGTGACCTTGCCGTCGGCGGTGTTCAGCGCGACGGCCTGGTCGACGGGGGTGGAGTCGGCGCAGGAGCTGGTGACCAGGACGGTCTTGCCGGCCGCGCCGCCGGAGAGGGTGCAGAACTTGCCCTGCCCGGTGTACTGCCAGACGTCCTTGCCGTCGGCGGCCTCCCAGGCGACGGCGTGGCTGTCGCCGACCGCGATCACCTTGTCCTCGGTGACGCCGACGCGGGCGGTGTAGGCGCCCTTGGCCTCGGTGAGCGGCTTGCTCCAGGCGGCCTTGCCGGCCTTGGTGTCGACGGCGGTCACCAGGGAGCAGGGGCTCTTCGGGTCGGCCTGGGGGCGGAACAGCACGGCGCCCAGGCCGGTCGCGTTCACGTTCGGGGAGAGTCCGCACGGCACCGCGCCGGCGGCGGGCGGCTCGATCGACCAGGCCGGCTTGCCGGCCGTCAGGTCGTAGGCGTGCACGCCGGTGGCGTCGGCCCGGACCACCGCGTCGTCGAGCAGCCAGCTGCCGACGAGGGTGTCGTCGCCGCCGGGCTGGACGGCGGTGGAAGCCTGGGCCGCCCATATCCGGTTGTGGGCGACGGTGAAGCCGGGTTCGCCGCCGGCCGCGTTCTCGGCGGAGGCGCTGCCGCCACCCTCCGCGCCGACCATCAGGCCGGCCGCGACCAGGACGCCGAGGGCCGCGACGCCGGCTCCGGTCCGGACGGCCAGCGCGCGCCTGCTCGGACCGTGCTCGGCGGCGACGACGGCGTCCGCGGCGGCCCGTGCCTTCGCCGCGAAGCCGGTGCGGCCGGTGCGGCCGGACCGCGCACGCGGGGCCGCCGCCGGCTCCGGTACGGGTGCCGGTTCAGCGATCGGCTCCGGCTCCGGCTCCGGTTCGGGCTCCAGGTGCACATAGCCGTCGGCGGTGTACTCGGCGCCGACCGGCGCGTACAGCTCCTCCCCCGCCGACTGCTGCGGGACGACGTACGGCGCGTACTGCTGCTCGTACCCGCCGGGCGCGCCGTACTCCCCGTACCCGTACGGCCCGGGCTGGTGCTGGGGCGGGAACTGCTGCTGGACCTGGCCGTACGGGTCGTACTGCCCGGGCTGCGCGTACTGCCCGTGTTGGTCGTACTGGTCGTACTGCCCGTACCCCGGGTACTGCCCCGTCTGGTACCCGCCGGGCCCGTACACGGTCTCGCCCTGGACGGCCCCGCCGTACCCCGGCTCCCCCGCCCACGCCTGCTGCTCCGGGTGCCCGGCGGCGGCCCAGTCCTGCGGCGCCTGCTGCGGGTACCACTCCTGCCGGCGGCCGTCACCGAGGGCGTCCTGAGTCATCCGTCCCGTCCCTCCCGACCGCCTGCACTGCGGCAGCCAGCATCTCACGGCCCACGGGCGCACCGGAGCGCCCGGTTCCGCTGCCGCCCGGGCGGGCGGGCCGGGGGCTACTCGGCGCGGAGGGCGGCGTCGATCCGGGCGGCGAGGGTGAGGTCGAGGGCGGTGAGGCCGCCCGCGCTGTGGGTGGAGAGGACGAAGCGGAGGGTGCGCCAGCGGATGTCGATGTCGGGGTGGTGGTCGAGCGCCTCGGCGGCCTCGGCCACGGCGACCACGACGCGGATCGCGGCCGGGAAGTCAGAGGCCTCGGCGGTGCGGACGATGCTGTCGCCCTCCCGGGACCAGTCCGGCAGGCCGGCCAGTCCGGCGGTGATCTCGTCCTCGGTCAGCCGTGCTCGGCTCATCGGTCCCGCTCCCGTCCGCTCGACGTCTTCGTCGCTGATGCGTGCTGGTGTGTGTCAGCCCTTCCGGCGAGGACGGGTGACCAGTTCGCCGCCGCAGTTGGGGCAGCCGCCGGCCATCTCCTCGGTGCACGCCGGGCAGAAGGTGCACTCGTAGGAACATATAGAGGCCGGGGCGTCGGGGGTGAGCGACACCTCGCAGCGCTCGCAGTTGACGCGCATTTCCAGGGCCATCGGGGTTCCTCCCGTGAAGGTGACCGGATCGGTCAGGTGGCGAGCAGTTTGACGACGGCCGCCAAGCCGACGACGACGATGACCGCGCGCAGTGCCTGCGGCGGGAGCTTGCGGCCGACCTTGGCGCCCAGCAGCCCGCCGAGCAGCGAGCCGACCGCGATCAGGCCGGCGGCGGTCCAGTTCACCGTCGAGGTGAAGAGGAAGAACAGGGCCGCGACGCCGTTGACGATCAGCGCGAGCGCGTTCTTCACGCCGTTGATCCGCTGCATGTCCTCCTGGAGCAGCATGCCCATCAGGGCCAGCAGCAGCACGCCCTGGGCGGCGCCGAAGTAGCCGCCGTAGATGCCGGTCAGGAAGATGCCGAGGAGCAGCAGCGGGCCGCCGTGCGGGTCGCCGTCGGGGCGGCGGCGGGCGGCGACGGCCTTGGCGACCCTGGGCTGGATGACGACCAGGACGAGGGCGACCAGGATCAGTACCGGGACGATCGCGTCGAAGGCGCTGCTGGGCAGTTCGATCAGCAGGTAGGCGCCGAGGACGCCGCCGAGCAGCGAGGCGGTGCCGAAGCGGGCGAGCCGGGGGCCCTGGCCGGCCAGTTCGCGGCGGTAGCCGATCACGCCGCTGAGCGAGCCGGGGACCAGGCCGAAGGAGTTGGAGACGTTGGCGGTGACCGGCGGGAGTCCGACGGCGAGGAGCACCGGGAAGGTGATGAGGGTTCCGGAGCCGACGATCACATTGATCATTCCGGCGCCGACACCTGCCACCAGGACGGCGATCGCCTCCCAGAGCGTCATGAGCCACCTCCCGTAGGGGTCCTGTCGCGGTGATCATGCCGGACGGACCGGCACGGGTTCCAGTGGCGCCCGCGATTCGGGACGTTCGCCACACCGGGGCGGAAGACGCCCGAGGGCCCGCCCCCGTGCGGTACGGGAGGCGGGCCCTCGATCCGGTGGACCGGACGATCGGAGGAGATCACTCCGGGTCGTTCTTGCGGTACTCCCGGAGCGGGTCGATCCGGGGCCGCGCGGACCCCTTGGTGTCGGTGTCCAGCGGGCGCGGACCGGCCGCCGGGTCGAGCGGGACCTGGGTGGCGGCCGGCGGGGCGGCCGGGGCGGCGGCGCTGGGGGCGGCCATCGCGCTGCCGTTGGCGCCGCCGTTGCCGGTCAGGCCGGTGAAGGCGCCGCCGAGGCCCTTGAGCGCGTCGCCGACCTCGCTCGGGATGATCCACAGCTTGTTGGAGTCGCCCTTGGCCAGCTCGGGCAGGGTCTGCAGGTACTGGTAGGCGAGCAGCTTCTGGTCGGCGTCGCCCTCGTGGATCGCCTCGAAGACGGTCCGGATGGCGGCCGCCTCACCGTCGGCGCGCAGCACGGCGGCCTGGGCCTCACCCTCGGCCTTGAGCACCTCGGCCTGCTTCTCGCCCTCGGCGCGCAGGATCTGCGACTGCCGGTTGCCCTCGGCGGTGAGGATCGCGGCGCGCTTGTCCCGCTCGGCGCGCATCTGCTTCTCCATCGAGTCCTGGATGGAGGTCGGCGGCTCGATCGCCTTGAGCTCGACGCGGTTGACCCGGATGCCCCACTTGCCGGTGGCCTCGTCGAGGACGCCGCGCAGGCCCGCGTTGATGACCTCGCGGGAGGTGAGGGTGGATTCGAGGTCCATCGAGCCGATGATGTTGCGCAGCGTGGTGACGGTGAGCTGCTCGATCGCCTGGATGTAGCTGGCGACCTCGTAGGTGGCCGCCCGCGGGTCGGTCACCTGGTAGTAGATCACCGTGTCGATGTTGACGACCAGGTTGTCCTGGGTGATCACCGGCTGCGGCGGGAACGGCACGACCTGCTCGCGCAGGTCGATCCGGTTGCGGACCCGGTCGATGAACGGGACGACGATGTTCAGCCCTGCGTTGAGCGTCCGGGTGTAGCGGCCGAAGCGCTCCACGATCGCGGCGCTGGCCTGCGGGATGACCTGAATCGTCTTGATCAGCGCGATGAAGGCCACCACGACCAGGACGACCAGGACGATAAGGACGGGTTCCACGGACTCTCCCCTAGACGACCAGGGCGGTCGCGCCCTGGATTTCGACGACGTCGACCTGCTCCCCCGGCTGGTACACCTGCTCGGGGTGGAGTGCGCGGGCCGACCAGATCTCGCCGTTGAGCTTGATCCGTCCGCCCTCCCCGTCGACCCTTTCCGCGACGACCGCGGTGGCGCCTTGCAGCGCCTCGATGCCCATCTTGATCTGCGGGCCCTTCCGCAGCGCCCGGTAGGCGATGGGGCGGACCACGACCAGCTGCGCGACCGAGGCCGCGACGAAGGTCAGGACCTGCCAGACCGGGTCGGCGCCCAGGCCCGCCACTCCGGCCGCGACGAGCGCGCCGACGGCGAACATGGCGAGCTCCGGCATCGCGGTGATCACCAGCGGTATACCGAGGCCGACGGCGACCAGGAGCCACCAGATCCAGCTGTCCACGTGTCCATCCTAGGGAGCGAAGGGCCTTCGAGGCGGTCAGTTCCCGCAGGTGGAGGGGCGGAAACCGGTCGCACGTGCGACCGGTTCCAGTTCAGCCGAGTTCAGTGTCCCCCCGGCCGGGCCGCCGCGGCCCGGCCCGCCGGCTCAGCCGAGCGGCAGGCCCTGGGCGGACCAGCGGTCGCCGTGGCGCTCCAGGGTCAGCGGGAGGCCGAAGCACTTGGAGAGGTTGCGGGCCGTCAGCTCGGTGTCGATCGGGCCGGCGGTGAGCACCTTGCCCTGGCGGATCATCAGCACGTGGGTGAAGCCGGGGGCGATCTCCTCGACGTGGTGGGTGACCATGGCCATGGCCGGCGCGAACTCGTCCTGGGCCAGCGCGCCGAGCCGGCGGATGAGGTCCTCGCGACCGCCGAGGTCGAGACCGGCGGCGGGCTCGTCGAGCAGCAGCAGCTCGGGGTCGGTCATCAGGGCGCGGGCGATCAGGGTGCGCTTGCGCTCGCCCTCGGAGAGGGTGCCGAAGCGGCGGTCGGTGAGGCCGGACATGCCGAGGCGGTCGAGCAGGGCGAGCGCGCGGGACTCGTCGGGCTGCTCGTAGGTCTCCTGCCAGCTGACCGTCATGCCGTACGCGGCGGTGAGGACGGTCTGCAGCACGGTCTGCTCGGCGGGCAGCTTGTCGAACATGGCGGCGCCGGCCAGGCCGATCCGCGAGCGCAGCTCGAAGACGTCGACCTCGCCGAGCTTCTCGCCGAGGACGGTGACCTTGCCGGTGGTCGGGAAGAGGTACGTGGAGGCGATCTGCAGCAGGGTGGTCTTGCCGGCGCCGTTCGGGCCGAGGATGACCCAGCGCTCGCCCTCGGAGATGGACCACGAGACCTGGTCGACCAGCGCGCGCCCCTCCCGGACCACGGATACGTCCACCAGCTCCAGCACGTCGCTCATGCCTACGCCTTCCCCAATACAGATATACGGCCGTCGGTGCGGGGCGGGCAGCCTACTCCGGCGGCCGGTGGGCACGGAGTGGGTGCGCCGCACGCGCATGGGCAAACCTACGCCACGCGGGTGGCCGCCGATTCCGTAGGCTGGCCGGATGCTCGCCACACCTGCCGACAATCCGTACGAAGAGCCCCGTTCGGGGCGGCTGGCTGCCTGGGGAACCGCCCTGCTGGCCGGTCTGGTACCGCCCGACGACGCCGCCGCGGCGGTGCTGGGCGCCGACGAGAGCCACCGGGTGACCGGTCTGCCCGGGGACGGCCCGGACGACCGGCACGGGCTCACCTGGGCGCTGGGCCGGCTGCGGGTGCTGGGGGTGCAGGGCCTGCGGCTGGCGCTGCCCTCGGCCGGGCACCCGCTGGGCCTGACCGGTCCGGCGCCGTTCAACCAGCGCGCGATGGCCGCCGGCGAGGCGGTGCTCACGGTCGGGGTGCCGCTGGGGCTGGTGCCCGAGGTGGAGGTGTTCGGCCCGCCCGGGGACCGTTCGGCGACCGTGCTGTGGCGCTGCTCGGCGGTGAACGACGGGCCGCCGGCCGACGTGCCGTCGCTGCACGAGGCGGAGTTCGAGCTGGCGGACGGGCTGCGCCGGGCGACCGTGCTGCTGACCCGGCTGGACGTGGCCGGGGCCGGGCCGGAGGCGCTGCGGGCGCTGGAGGCGTTCCGCCGGCGCGGGCACGCCGAGCTGCTCGCGCCGGGCTACCCGCCGCGCGCCGTCCGGGTGCTGGAGTCGGCGCGGCAGGTGGCGGCGCTGCTGTCGATCGCCTCGGGCGGGCACGGCGCCGCGGTCAGCGCGTCCGAGATCGCGGCCCGGCAGGACGCGCTGGCGCCGCTGTGGCGCACGGCCCGCCGGGCGCAGGTGGCGGCGTACAACGCGCTGGTGGACGAGAACGGGAAGGACTGACCGGGAGCCGCTAGCGGGTCTCGCCGTTGCGGACGGCCCAGAGCGCGGCCTGGGTGCGGTCGGCGAGGTCCAGCTTCATCAGGATGTTGGAGACGTGGGTCTTCACGGTCTTCTCGGACAGGTGCAGGCTGCGGGCGATCTCCCGGTTGGAGCGGCCGTCGGAGATGTGCCCGAGCACCTCGCGCTCGCGCTCGGTGAGGGTGCCGCCGCGGCCCTGCGGGGGGCGCGGGCCGTCGTCGGCGAGCAGCGCCTCGGCGAGCTCGGGCTGGAGCAGCACGTGGCCGGCGTGGACCGAGCGGATCGCGCCGGCCAGCGCCTCCGGGTCGACGTCCTTGTAGACGTACCCAGCGGCGCCGGCCCGCAGCGCGGGGACCATGGTGCGGTGCTCGGTGAAGCTGGTGACGATCAGGATCCGGGCCCGGCTGCCCTCCTCCTTGAGCGCGCGGAGCGCCTCGATGCCGTCCATGCCGGGCATCTTGAGGTCCATCAGGACGACGTCGGGGTCGAGCGCGCGGGCCTGGGCGACGCCCTCGGCGCCGTCGGCGGCCTCGCCGACCACCTCGATGTCGTCCTGCACCTCCAGGAAGGTGCGCAGGCCGCGGCGGACCACCTGGTGGTCGTCGACCAGCAGGACGCGGATCGCGGGCGCGGTGTCAGGCACCGGGGACCTCCATCTCGACGACCGTGCCCTTTCCGGGGGCGGAGTCCAGGCTGAGCCGGCCGCCGACGGCGGCGGCGCGGTCGCGCATCGAGGCCAGGCCGAGGTGGCGGCCGGCCCGGCGGACCGACTCGGGGTCGAAGCCCCGGCCGTTGTCGCTGACCCGCAGGACGGCGCCGCGCCCGGCGGTGCCGGCCAGGGTGACGGTGACCCGGCGGGCGCCGGAGTGGCGCAGCGCGTTGTGCAGGGCCTCCTGGGCGACCCGGAGCAGCGCCGCCTCCTGGGCCTGCGGCAGGGCGCGCACGCCGTCCGCGGCGAAGGCGACGTCGGCGGTGTGGGCGCGGTCGAGGACCTGGACCTGGGAGGCGAGGGTGGCGCTCAGGCCGTCCTCCTCCAGCGCGGCGGGGCGCAGTTCGACGACGACGGCGCGCAGTTCGTCGGCGGCCTCGGCGGCGAGCCGGGCGACCTCGGCGAGTTCGGCGCGGGCCCGGGCCGGGTCGCGTTCGACCAGGGTGGCGGCGGCCTTGGCGGTGAGGCGCAGCGAGAAGAGCTTCTGCGAGACGGCGTCGTGCAGGTCGTGGGCGATCCGGGCGCGTTCGCCGGCCAGGGTGAGTTCGCGGCTGCGCTCGTAGAGGCGGGCGTTGGAGAGGGCGAGGGCGGCGTGCGCGGCGAGTATCCGCAGCAGTTCCTCGTCGTGGTCGGTGAAGCCGCCGCCGTCGTGCTTGTTGGCGAGGTAGATGACGCCGAGGACCTCGGGTTCGTCCTCGGCGTGGTCGGTGTCGACGATCGGCATGCCGAGGAACGCGCACAGGTCGGGGTGGGCGTCGGGCCAGCCCTCGAAGGAGGGGGCGCGGCGGACGTCGTCGAGCCGGATCGGGGCGGTCTCGTGCAGCATCGCAGCGAGCACGCCGTGCTGGCGGGGCAGCGGGCCGATGGCCTTCCACTGCTCGTCGGTGACGCCGTCGACGACGAACTGGGCGAAGCCGCCGTGGTCGTCGGGGACGCCGAGGGCGGCGTACTCGGCGCCGAGCAGGCGGCGGGCGGAGGCGGTGATCCGGCGCAGGACCTCGCGGACCTCCAGGTGGCGGCTCATTCCGAGCAGGGCCTGGCTGACGGCCTCGATGCCGGCGAGGCAGGGTTCGCAGGCGGGCAGGGTGCCGTCCGGCGGCGGGCCGACCGGGATCCGGTCGACGGGCAGCAGGCCGGCGTGCCGGTGGTCGCTGGGCACGGTGGGCATACCGCCAACCTACCGCCGTCCGCGCGCCGTCCGCCTCGGTCCCCGGCCGGGCGGGACGCAGGCCGCAGGACCTAGGACGGACGACCCGGAGGGCCCGGGAACGCCGCAGGGGCGGCCCCCGTGGTCGGGTGGGCCGCCCCTGCGGACGTGGTGACGGGCGGGCCTCAGCCCTTCTGCATGACCTCGGGCTCGTGGCGCCGCTGGAGGCGGGTGACCACGATGCCGATGACCACCGACATCGCGATCAGGATCCCGGCGTCCAGCCAGAACTGACCGGCGTTGTTACCCCAGATCGCGTCGTACTCGGGGTTCTGGAAGTCCTTGTTCCAGGGGCCGAGCAGGTGCGAGAGGTTGAGCGTGGTGGCGACCATGCCGGTGCCCCAGCGGGCCGGCATCAGCCAGGCGAACTGCTCCAGGCCGGGCTTGGAGAAGACCTGGAAGAGGCAGCCGGTGAAGACCACCTGGATGATCGCGAACATGACCAGCAGCGGCATGGTCTTCTCGGCGGTCTTGACCAGCGCGGAGATCGCCAGGCCGAACATCATCGAGGCGAAGCTCAGCAGGATCAGGCCGAAGCTCATCTCCAGGATCGGCAGGTCCTTGACGATCAGGCCGTGCTCGGGCAGCTTGCGCGGCAGGAAGCCGACGGCGGAGATGACCGCGCCCTGGACCACGCTGAAGAAGCCCAGCACGATGATCTTGGACATCATGTACGCCGAGCGGGAGAGCCCGGTGGCTCGTTCTCGCTCGTAGATCGCCCGTTCCTTGATCAACTCGCGGACCGAGTTGGCCGCCCCGGAGAAGCAGGCGCCGATCGCCAGGATCAGCATGATCGTCGCGGCGCCGCTGTTGAGGCCGAGCTGCGACTTGGGGTTCGGCGCCAGGCCCGGTTCGTTCGGGATCAGCACGCTGACCGCGCCGAGCACCGCCGGCAGCACGATCGACAGCGCCAGGAAGCCCCGGTCGGAGGCGAGCACCGACATGTAGCGGCGCATCAGCGTCCACAGCTGCGAGCCCCAGCTCTGCGGCTTCGGCGGACGGACCGCCTCCTGCACGATCTGCGCGGACTGCACCGCGCCAGACTCCACGTCGGCCGAGTACTGCTGGTAGTGCACCGAGCCCCGGTAACGGCCGGCCCAGTCGTGGTCCGGGTAGTTCTCGAAGGCCTGGAAGACGTCCGCCCAGGTCTCGTAGCCGAAGAAGTGCAGCGCCTCGTCCGGCGGGCCGAAGTAGGCCACCGAACCGCCCGGCGCCATCACCAGCAGCCGGTCGCAGAGCGCGAGTTCGGCCACCGAGTGGGTGACGACCAGGATGGTGCGGCCGTCGTCGGCGAGGCCGCGCAGCATCTGCATGACCTCGCGGTCCATGCCCGGGTCCAGGCCCGAGGTGGGCTCGTCCAGGAAGATCAGCGAGGGCTTGGTGAGCAGCTCCAGCGCGACCGAGACGCGCTTCTGCTGGCCGCCGGAGAGCGCGGTGATCCGGTTGTCGGCGCGCTTGTCCAGGCGCAGCTCGTACAGCACCTCGTCGATCCGGGCCTCGCGCTCGCGGGCCTCGGTGTCGCCGGGGAAGCGCAGCCGGGCCGCGTACTTGAGGCCGGTGCGGACCGTCAGTTCCTTGTGCAGGATCTCCGACTGCGGCACCAGGCCGATCCGCGAGCGGAGCTCGGCGAACTGCTTGTACAGGTTGCGGCCGTCGTAGAGGACGTCGCCGCGGTCGGCCGGGCGGTAGCCGGTGAGGGCGCGCAGCAGGGTCGACTTGCCGGAGCCGGACGGGCCGATGACCGCGACCAGGGACTTCTCCGGGACGCCGAAGCTGACGTCGTTGAGCAGGACCTTCTTGCCGCCCTTGAAGTCGACCTCGACGGTCAGGTGGCGGGCGGAGAAGGAGACCGCGCCGGTGTCGACGAACTCCTGCAGCTGGTCGCCGACCAGGACGAAGCTGGAGTGGCCGACGGTCAGCCGGTCCTGCTCGCCGATCAGCTGACGCTCGACCCGCAGACCGTTCAGGAAGATGCCGTTGTGGCTGCCGAGGTCGACGATCTCGTAGCGGCCGTCCGGCAGCTGGCGCAGCTCGGCGTGGTGCCGGGAGACCTGGAGGTCGGAGACGACGATGTCGTTGTCGAGCGCGCGGCCGATCCGGATGGTGTTCATGCCGGCGGTCAGGTTGCGGATGACCGTGGGCTGCGGGCCGCCGTCGTGCGCCGCGGGCGACTGCTGCGGGAAGCCCTGCTGCTGCGGGAACGGGTGCGGCTGCTGGAACTGCTGGGGCTGCTGGAACTGCTGCGGCTGGGGCTGCGCGGCGTGCGGCTGCGGCTGCTGCCACTGCTGCTGGGCCGGCGGCTGGGCGGCCGGGGCCTGCCACTGCTGCTGGTGCGCCGGCGGCTGGGCGGCGTGCGGCTGCGGGGTGGCGCTGCGGCTGGTGGCGGCCTCGTGCCAGGCGGGCGCCTGCTGGGCGGCCTGGGCGGCGGGCGCGGAGAAGGCGAGCCGGGGCCCGTTCTCGGCGTTGCCGAGGTTGACCACGGCACCCGGGTACAGCTGCGCCTGCAGGGTGCGGGCGCCGCCGGTGTAGGTGCCGTTGGTGCTCCCGTGGTCGTCCAGCTGCCAACCCGCCCCGTTGAAGGAGATGGTGGCGTGCTGCCAGGAGACCCGCGCGTCGTCGAACTGGAAGTCCGACTGCGGGTTGCGACCGATGGTGTAGGACCGCCCGGGTTCCAGGATCCGCTGCTGTCCGTTGATCTCGATGACGAGTTGCGGCACTGCTCCGCCTGCCCCGCTCTCTCGGTTCCCCCGATGGTGCGCCCCGACCGATGGGGGCGAAATGATCGTGAATCTGACGGGGGAATCATTCCAGCCCGCCGGGCGTGGGTGAAAGTCGCCCCCGGGGACTGTGACCAGGCGGCAACGATTCGCGGACCACCCGTGTACGGCCGGTCCGCCGGTCGCCCACACTCCCCCCACGGTCCGTCCACGACCGTCCCGGGCTCGTCCCCCGGCTCGTCCCCCCGGCTCGTCCACGGGCCGGACGGGTGCCGTGGCCGGGCGGCCCGCCGGGTAGCGTGGGAGGCACCATGAACGCATCGCCCTTGGCCGCCGAGCCGTTCCCCGCCCCGCAGCCCCGGACCGAGGACGAGCGCACCCTGCTCGTCAAGGTGTTCGGCAAGGACCGCCCCGGCATCACCGCCGGCCTCTTCGCCACCCTGGCCGGGTTCGGCGTCGACGTCATCGACATCGAGCAGGTGGTGACCCGTGGCCGGATAACGCTGTGCGCCCTGGTCACCCCGCCGGACGCGCCCGGCGCCGAGGGCGCGCTGCGGGCCGTGGTGCACCGCTGGGCCGAGGAGCAGAAGCTCCAGGCCGAGATCATCTCCGGCATCGGCGACAACCGGCCGCGCCGCGAGGGCCGCTCGCACGTCACCGTGCTCGGCCACCCGCTCACCGCCTCCGCCGTCGCCGCGCTCACCTCCCGGATCACCGGGGCGGGCGGCAACATCGACCGCGTCTTCCGGCTCGCCAAGTACCCGGTGACCGCCGTCGAGCTGGCCGTCTCGGGCGTGGCCACCGACCGGCTGCGGGCCGAGCTCGCGCAGGAGGCGGCCACCCAGCGGGTGGACGTCGCGGTGGTGGCGGCCGGGCTGGAGCGGCGGGCCAAGCGGCTGGTGGTCATGGACGTCGACTCCACGCTGATCCAGGACGAGGTGATCGAGCTGTTCGCCGCCCACGCGGGCTGCGAGCAGGAGGTCGCCGAGGTGACCGCGGCGGCGATGCGCGGCGAGCTGGACTTCGCCGAGTCGCTGCGCGCCCGGGTGGCGCTGCTGGCCGGCCTGGACGCCGCGGTGACCGACAAGGTGCGCACCGAGGTCCGGTTCACCCCGGGCGCGCGCACCCTGATCCGGACGCTGCAGCGGCTGGGCTTCCAGGTCGCGGTGGTCTCCGGCGGGTTCACCCAGGTCACCGACCACCTGGTGGAGCAGCTCGGGCTGGACTACGCGGCCGCCAACACCCTGGAAGTGGTGGACGGGAAGTTCACCGGCCGGGTGGTCGGCGAGATCGTCGACCGGGCGGGCAAGGCGCGCTGGCTGGCCCGGTTCGCCGAGCAGGCCAAGGTGCCGCTGGAGCAGACGGTGGCGATCGGCGACGGCGCCAACGACCTCGACATGCTGAACGCGGCCGGGCTGGGCGTGGCGTTCAACGCCAAGCCGGTGGTGCGGGAGGCCGCGGACACCGCGGTCAACGTGCCGTTCCTGGACACCGTGCTGTACCTGCTGGGCATCACCCGCGAGGAGGTCGAGGCCGCCGACGTGGTGGACGCGCTGGACGGCCCGACGGCCGACTAGCACCCCGGGGTGGTACGCCGAGGGGCGCGTGGACGATGTCCGCGCGCCCCTCGTTCACGTCAGCCCGCCGGTCACTCCTGCGGCGTGTGGTAGGTGACCAGCGCGGCCACGCCCGGCTCGACGCCCTTCCACGAACCGGAGAAGCTCAGCACCGCGATCGCGGCGGTCGGGAACCCGCCGAGCCGCAGCCGCTCCAGCGCGTCCCGGTCGCCCTCGTCGCCGGCCAGCACCTGGGTCAGCCCCAGCACCCCCGGGTTGTGGCCGACCAGGACGAGGTCCGCGTACTCCTCCGGGGTCTCCTGGAGGACAGTGATGATCTCGCCCGGGCTCGCCTCGTAGACCCGCTCCTCGTACACCGTCTTGCGCGAGCGCTTCGGCAGCTCGTGCGCGGCGATCTTCCACGTCTCCCGGGTGCGCAGGGCGTCGGAGCAGAGCACGTAGTCGGGGTTGATGCCGGAGTCGGTGAGCCAGCGTCCGGCTTCCTGGGCCTGGTGGCGGCCCCGGTCGGCCAGCGGCCGCTCGTGGTCGTCGACGCCGTCCGGCCAGTCGGCCTTGGCATGGCGGAGAACGATGATCCTGCGGGGCGTGTCGGCGCTCATACCCAGCAAGCTTGGCAGAAAAGCCGGCCGGGAGCGCGATGCCACCGGTTGCCGCCACCCGGTGGGGCGGGGAGTGTCATCATGCGCGGTTCACCCGGATGTGGCCGCGCGGACGGCCCCGGTTTCCGGGGGCGCGTCGCCGCCGGCTGCCGGGGTCCGGGGTCGGGGTCGATCGGCCGCCGGGGTCCGGGGGTCGGTCAGCCCAAGTTCCGGGCGACGATCGCGACGATCGCCAGCAGCACGACGATGCCGCCGATGATCGCGGCCAGCTGGCCGAGCTTCTTGTGGCCGTCGGTGGGGTTCGGTTCGAGAACGGGCATGCCCGGATTCTCCCACCCCGAACACGCCCGTCCGTCACCGACCCTCGGGCTCCGGCCCTCAGCCCCTCAGGCTCCGGCGGACCCGCCGGCCGGCACCGCCTCGTCCTCGATGTGCCGGGCCCGCGCGGCCCGCAGGCCGAACAGCATCTGCGGCACCAGCAGCAGCGCCAGGAAACCGAGCGGCAGGTACCACTCGCCGGTCGCCTGGTAGATCCGGCCGATCAGGATCGGGCCCGGGATCGAGATCAGGTAGCCGACGCCCTGGGCGAAGGCCGAGAGCTGGGCCACCCCGCCGGCCGTCCGGGCGCGCAGCCCGATCATCGTCAGCACCAGCGGGAACGCGCAGTTCGACAGGCCCACCAGGACCGCCCACAGCCACGGCACGGTGGCCGGGGCCAGCGCCAGTCCGGTGTACCCGGCGATCCCGCAGGCCGCCAGGACCACCACGAACAGCCGCTGGTCGCCGCGCCGGGCCGCCAGGTTCGGCAGCACGAAGGAGACCGGCACGCCGATCACCATGGTCAGCGCCAGCAGGACGCCCGAGCTGCTCTCGGAGACGCCCGCGTCCTGGAAGATCTTCGGCAGCCAGCCCATCACCACGTACGCGCCGGTGGCCTGGAAGCCGAAGAAGCAGGCCAGCGCCCAGGCGGTGCGGCTGCGGGTGATCGGCAGCTTCCCGGCCGCGGCCGCCCCGGCCGCCGGTCCGGCCTCCCGCCGCCGGGTGACCAGCACCGGCAGCCAGAGCAGCAGGGCCACCGCGCCGAGCGCGGCCCACACGCCGAGGCCGACCCGCCAGTCCCCGCCGAGCGCGCTGGTCAGCGGCACGGTGACGGCGGCGGCCAGCGCGGTGCCGGCCGACAGCGACATCGAGTACAGGCCGATCATCGGACCGACCCGGTCCGGGAAGTACCGCTTGATCACCACCGGGATCAGCACGTTGGAGACCGCGACCCCGGCCAGCGCGACCGCGGTGAGCAGCAGGAAGACGGCCGTGCCGCCGGCGAAGGAGCGCGCCAGCACGCCCGCGGTGATCGCGCCCATGCCCGCGGTGACCACCGCGACCGGGCCGAGCCGGCGGGCCAGGCCGGGCGCGGCGAAGCCGAACAGCGCGAAGCAGAGCGAGGGGACGGCGGTGAGCAGGCCGGCCACCGTCGGGCTCATCCCGAGGTCGGCGCGGACCTGGTCGAGCAGCGGCCCGAGGCTGGTGACCACCGGGCGGAGGTTGAACGCGGCGGCGGCGATCGCGACGGCGAACAGCCAGCCGAGGTAGCGGTGGCGGGACGGGGCGGGCCGCTCGGCCGGCGGCCTGGCGGGGGCTACCGGGGCGGTGTCTGTACTGGACGGCAGGGCGGACGACATGGAGGCATCATAGAATGATGGGATGAATTAGCGCATCCTCGAATTGGCATGATGGCCGAACCCGACCACAAGGAGTTCCCCGTGGCGCTGTCCTCGCCGAGGCGCACCCCGCTGTCCGACCAGGTGATCGCCCAGCTGCGCGCCCAGATCACCTCCGGCGAGTGGCCGGTCGGTTCGCGCATCCCCACCGAGGCCGCCCTGGTCGAGCAGCTGGGCGTGGCCCGCAACACCGTGCGCGAGGCCGTCCGCGCCCTCGCCCACAACGGCCTGCTCGACATCCGCCAGGGCTCCGGCACCTACGTCCTGGCCACCAGCGAGCTCGCCGGCGTGATGCACCGCCGCTTCGCCGACGCCGACCAGGCCCAGGTCGCCGAACTGCGGGTCACCCTGGAGACCTCCGCCGCCGGCCTCGCCGCCGGCCGCCGCACCGACCGCGACCTCGCCCTCCTGGACGCCGCGCTGGCCCGCCGCGAGGACGCCTGGCGCTCCGGCGACGCCGAGGACTTCATCCAGGCCGACGCCGCCTTCCACCAGGCCGTCGTCGCCGCCGCCCACAACGACGTCCTGGCCGCCGTCTACGCCGACCTCGGCGAGGTCACCCGCGCCCACCTGCGCCACGACGTCGGCCCCGAGCTCACCGCCGACCGCTACATCGGCCACGACGAGATCCTCGACGCCATCCGCGCCCGCGACCCCCAGCGCGCCTCGCACGAGGCCGCCCGCGCCATCGGCGCCTGCACCGACCCCGAGGCCTGACCCCCGGCCGACCCCGGCCGACCCCCGGGGCCGACCCCGAAAGCGGCGCAAAGGCCTGTGGGGGGCCGGATTTGGCGTGCTAACGTCCCGTGAAAATTCACGGGACGGCCGGGTGACGGCCGGGTGTGGACTCAACGGGGAGAACTGATGGCGGATCCGGACCTGAAGCTGGCCCAGGGACCCGGCGGCACGGGGCCCTTCGGACCGGTGGGGCCGGTGGGCCCCGTCGGGCCGACCAAGGTGTCGACGGGGGCGCTCGACAAGGCCGCCACCGCGCTGGACGGCATCGCCAACGACAGCACCGCCGCCGGGAAGGTCGCCGACGAGTCGATCGAGGCCGCGGCGGCGAAGCTGAGCGGCTGGGACACCGCGGCCGCGCTGCGCGGGGCGCTCAAGGAGTGGCACGAGCAGGTGTCGCAGCTCAACGGCCGGCTCAACGCCGAGGCCGGGATGATGCGGCAGACCCACACCAACTACCTGAACGTCGAGCACGGCATCGCCTCGTCGTTCACCGGGGGTGCGTGAACCATGAGCACGCTCGGCTACGAGGACGTCATGAAGGCGGACCCGTCCGCCATGGCCAAGGCCGCCGCCGACTTCACCGCGATGGCCGGCAAGTACCAGCAGGTCCAGCACCGGCTGGAGAACGAGGTGCTGTCGGTCACCGGCGGCCAGGGCCTGTGGCTGGGCTCCACCGCGCTCGCCGCCAACCAGCACGTCAGCCTCACCCGCCAGCAGAGCATCGACGCGCAGACCGAGGCCAAGGCCATCGCCTCGATCATCACCGACGCCAAGGGCGACTTCGAGTCGGCGCAGAAGAAGCTGAAGCAGGCCGTCGCCGATGCCCAGGCCGACGGCATGAAGATCACCGGCACCGGCAACGTCCTGTTCGACCTCGGCGCCCTCTCCCCCGACGAGCGCGCCTACTACCACCACGACCCGGACTACCAGCAGTCCCGGCACGAGGCGGCCGGCCAGTGGGCGCAGAAGATCAAGATCTACCTGGAGGAGGCGACCGCCGCCGATCAGCGCGCCGCCCTCCAGCTGCGCCGCGCCGCCAAGGTCGGCGACCCGTCGGACCAGTTCAACGGCCAGGCGGTCGGCGGCGGCGACGCGGCGGACGGCAGGCGGGCCGCCGAGCTGGCGGCGCGCCTCAAGGACGGCAAGAGCCTCAGCCCGGAGGAGCTCGCCGAGCTCAACAACCTGATGAAGGCCAACTCCGGCAGCCCGGAGTACGGCCAGACCCTGCTCACCGCGCTCGGCCCCGAAGGCACCCTGCTGCTCGCCGACGAGCTGGAACTGCGGCTCAACGAGCGCGGCGGCAAGCTCAAGGGCGAGTACGGCGAGCTGCAGACCAACCTCGCCAACACCATCGCCGGCGCCACCCGCGACCCGAACACCAAGTTCTACCAGGACTTCCGCAAGGGCCTGCAGGACGCCGGCGTCAAGAACGTCAACGCCCGCCACTTCGGCGGCAAGACCGCGCCGATCTACGGCTACCAGACCCTGGCCACCCTGCTCCAGCACGGCAACGCCGGGTACGGCAAGGAGTTCCTGAACGACCTCGGCACCGACATCGTCGCCGCCGAGCGCAAGGACAAGAACCGCTGGTCCTCGCACCAGTTCGACGGCCCGCGGCCGGACCTCGTGTACGACCCCGTCGACGGCGTGCTCAAGCTGATGGGCCAGAACCCGGACGCCGCCACGATGTTCCTGGACCCGAAGTCGCCCGGCGCCGAGGACCGCCTCAAGTACCTGCTGCGCGACCGGGAGTGGCCCACCACGTACACCAACACCCTGTTCGCGGCGCCGGTGAACGACAAGGGCACCCACCAGGCCGGCCTCGCCGCCGCCCTGGAGGCCGCCGCCACCGGCGACGTCCCCGGCGAGGGCACCCACAACGGCGGACCGCACACCCCCGCCCAGGCCCGCGTCATGCAGGGCGCGATCGACGCCCTGGACGGCGGCGGCAAGGGCAGCGAGATCCACGACGACCTGAAGATGCCGCTGGCCAACGCGCTGTCGGACTACGTCGACGACACCCACGGCATCCTCAGCGACCACGTCCGCAGCGGTGGCGGCGGCGTCCGCGAGGAGAACGGCGCCGGCCACCTCAACGGCGGCGCCGACAGCCTCACCCGCGTCCTGCGCGGCGTCTCCGACGAACCCGAGGCCTACGCGCTGCTCTACAGCGCCGAACGGGCCAAGACCGCCGAGCTCATCGGCGCCCTGCCGGCCGACCCGCACGCCGACCGCAGCGTCGTCGACCTCCCCGCCCAGCGCATCGGCACCGCGCTCGGCGCCTACGACGCCATCCGGACCGACGTCATCCTCGACAACAAGGACGACCGGATGGAGTGGGCCGACAAGACCAGCTCCTACGCCTCCGCCATCAGCGGCCCGGTGACCGGCTTCATCCCGGAGGTCGGCGACGTCGCGGGCTCCCTGGTCGACCTGGGCATCGACAAGTGGGCGGACGACGTCAAGAAGGACGCCCAGGACGCGGGCAACAAGGAGGCCTCCGACGCGCACTTCGCCGCCCTGAACCAGAGCAAGGAGATGGCCCGGGGCTGGGGCCAGGCCAACGGCGACACCACCGGCCAGCGCACCGACCTCGTGTACTCCAACATCGCGCTCGGCCACACCAGCGGCCACGCGAACGCCATGAGCGCGCTCGGCCGGAACGGCCAGCAGTGACGCTCCCCCGGCGGGCCCTGCTGCTCGGCGCCGCCCTCGTGCTCGTGCTCGGGGGCGGCGGCCTCGCCGCCTGGCGGTACACCGACCTGTTCCTCCCGGACCGGCTCTGCGACGGCGCCGTCGCTGCCGAGGATGCCAAACGGGTCCTCGGCAGCGGCAAGATCGTGGTCGCCGACAGCGACGTGTCGAGCGACCGCAAGGACCCGGACGCGTACTGCGCGATCAGTCTCAAGCGTGGCGGTAAGTACGTCGCCGAGATCCACCTGCGCACCAAGATGGCCGCGCTCTTCGAGCCGTCGCTGCGCGCCGATCCCGCGATGTCGCAACCGGATCGTGGGCCGGTCGGCGCGTTCGGCAACGCCCGTGGCTGGCTGTTGATGGCGCCGGGCTGTCGACTGGACCCCAAGGACACGAACAACTATCCGAAGCGGGACGCCGACGCGGTCGCCGTGGACGTGACCCGTGCCAAGGAGCCCGACCCCTACCTCTTCGCCCGCGCCGACACGGCCGCGTCACCCGAGGCACGGCAGGGTCTGGCCCGGCTGGCCGCTGACTTCGCGGCCGGGGTCGCCCGCCGTTCCGGCTGCGGATCGGCAGAGGTCCCCGACGTCCATCTGACCACCGGCGAACAGCTCGGGCAGTCGGTCGACGACGGGCAGATATGCGGGGTTCCGGGGGCGACTGCCATCCGCAAAGTCCAGCCCGGCGCCCGTCAGGACATCAGCAGCCCCTCGGCACCGGTCCAGAGCTGCTGGATCCACACGGACGACCGGACGCGGCCGCTCTACGAGTTCACCGCCACCCTCGGCACCCGCTACCCGGACTTCGCCCTCCACGTCGCCGACAAACCGTTGGACCCGCTGCCGGCGGGCTGGCGGGGCACCGGTAACGGCAGCACCATGGTCGCCCCCTGCGGAAGCGGCAGCCTCACGCTGCACGCTTTCGGGTTCGAGATCACCGGCGCGACCCAGCCCATCGAGACCACCGCCTTCCGCTCCTGGGCCAACGCGATGGCCGCCAAGTTCGGCTGCGAGCCGGTCGCGCCCAAGTAGGCCGGAACGCCGCTGCCCGGCAGCCTCCGCGGAGGGTGCCGGGCAGCGGTGCGGGCGAGGGGGCTCAGGCGCCGATGGCGTGCAGGCCGCCGTCCACGTGGACGATCTCGCCGGTGGTCTTCGGGAACCAGTCCGACAGCAGGGCGACGACGCCGCGGCCGGCCGGCTCCGGGTCGCTCAGGTCCCACTTCAGCGGGGAGCGGGCGTCCCAGGTGGCGGCCAGGTCGCCGAAGCCCGGGATGGACTTGGCGGCCATCGAGCCGATCGGGCCCGCCGAGACCAGGTTGCAGCGGATGTTCCGCTCGCCCAGGTAGCGCGCCAGGTAGCGGTTGGTCGACTCCAGGGCGGCCTTGGCCGGGCCCATCCAGTCGTACTGCGGCCAGGCGTACTGCGCGTCGAAGGTGAGGCCGACGACGGCGCCGCCGTCCCGCATCAGCGGCAGCAGGGCCATGGTCAGCGACTTCAGCGAGAACGCCGAGACCTGCATCGCGGTGGCCACGGACTCCCAGGGGGTGTCCAGGAAGTTGCCGCCGAGCGCGTCCTGCGGGGCGAAGCCGATGGAGTGGACGATGCCGTCCAGGCTCGGCAGGTGCTCGCGGACCTGGTCGGCGATGCCGGCCAGCTGCTCCTCGCTGGAGACGTCCAGCTCCAGCACCTTGACCGGGTGCGGCAGCTTCTTGGCGATGCGCTCGGTCAGGCTCGGCCGGGGGAAGGCGGTGAGGATGATCTCCGCGCCCTGCTCCTGGGCCAGCTTGGCGGTGTGGAAGGCGATGGAGGACTCCATCAGCACACCGGTGACCAGGATGCGCTTGCCCTCAAGGATTCCGCTCATGTCTCAGTGACCCATGCCCAATCCGCCGTCCACGGGAATGACGGCTCCGGTGATGTACGCGGCCTCGTCCGAACCGAGGAACCGCACGGTGGAAGCGACCTCGGCGGGCGCCGCGTAGCGGCCCAGGGGCACGCCGGCGACGATCTCCGCGCGGCGCTCGTCGCTGAGCACCGCGGTCATGTCGGTGTCCACGAAGCCGGGGGCGACCACGTTGACGGTGATGTTGCGCGGCCCGAGCTCGCGGGCGAGCGAACGGGCGAAGCCGACCAGGCCGGCCTTGGACGCGGCGTAGTTGGCCTGGCCCGGCGAACCGGAGAGGCCGACGACCGAGGAGATCAGCACGATCCGGCCCTTGCGGGCGCGCATCATCAGCTTGGAGGCGCGCTTCACGACGCGGAAGGTGCCGGTGAGGTTGGTGTCCAGGACGGACGTGAAGTCCTCCTCCGACATCCGCAGCAGCAGGGTGTCGTGGGTGATCCCGGCGTTGGCGACCAGCACCTCGACCGCTCCGCCGTGCGCCTTCTCGATCTCGGTGAGCGCGGCGTCGACCTGGGCGCTGTCGGTGATGTCGCAGCGCACCGCGAGCACGTCGTACTTGGCCAGCTGCTCGGGGACCTCTCCCGACCGGCTGGTGATGGCGACCTTGTCGCCCGCCTCGGCGAAGGCCAGCGCGATCGCGAGGCCGATGCCCCGGTTACCTCCGGTGACGAGAACCGAGCGACTCACCGATCCACCTCTCTCCTGGTGTGCGCACGCCGTGAGGCCCGCGTTCCACTCCGTGATGTCCGCGTACGTCGCAACGATGTACGCGGTGTGACGCTATCGGTCGCCCCGGCGCGGCGACGAATCGGTCTCCCACAGCGCCGCACCGAAGGAACTGTCGGTACCCGACAATCGAGGTCCGGGGCGTTTTCACGCGGTTCCGCCGCCGGTCCGGGCCGGGTCGCGGCGTCCGCGGGAGCGGCGGGCAGCCCCCTCCGGCCACCGTCCGACCACGGCCGGACCACCGCCCGACCGCCACGGAACCACCACGGATCGGTCACCGGACCCGGGAACCCGGCGGCGGGGCGCGCCCGTTGTGCCCCCGTGGTGCGGCACGGAGCCGGGGCCGCCGCACCGGGGCCCGGACGGGCCCGCAGGCCGGACACGGCCCCGGCGACGAGCGGAGGCAGAGCGCGGATGAGCGAGGCACAGGCCGGGACCACCCACCGGCGCGGACGACTGCTGGCCCTGGCCGCGCTGGCGGCCGGCGCGGGAGCGGTCGCCTGGTCGCTGCGCGACCTGCCGGCGGCGTTCGGCCGGCGGCCGGACGGCGAGCGCGAGGAGCGGCTGCGCAACTCCCCGCAGTACCGCGACGGGGTCTTCCACAACGCGCCCTCCGAGCTGGCCCGGCCCACCGCCCCGTCCGGCATCGACGTGGCGACGGTGCAACGGGTGCTGTTCCAGCGCGCGGGCCGGACGCCGGTCCGCCCGGTGCCGACGGTCCGCCCGGCCGAGGGCCCCGGCCCGGCCGCCGAGGGCGTGGCCGTCACCTGGTACGGGCACGCCTCGGCGCTGGTCGAGGTGGAGGGCTCGCGGGTGCTGCTCGACCCGGTCTGGAGCGAGCGCTGCTCACCCGCCGCGCAGGTCGGCCCGCGCCGGCTGCACCCGGTGCCGGTGGAGCTGGAGGAGCTGCCGCAGGTGGACGCGGTGCTGATCTCACACGACCACTACGACCACCTGGACCTGGCGACGGTGCGCCGGCTGGTCCGCAGCCAGTCCGCGCCGTTCGCGGTGCCCCTGGGCATCGGCTCCCACCTGCGCCGCTGGGGCGTCCCGGAGCACCGGATCATCGAGCTGGACTGGGACGAGACCTGCCGGCTCGGCGACCTCACGCTCACCCTGACCGCCGCCCACCACTTCTCCGGCCGCGGCCTGACCCGCAACACCACGCTCTGGGGCTCCTGGGTGGTCGCCGGGCCGAACCGCAAGGTCTTCTACACCGGCGACTCCGGCTACTTCGAGGGCTACGCCCGGATCGGCGCCGAGCACGGCCCGTTCGACGCCGCGCTGGTCCAGATCGGCGCGTACGACCCGGCCTGGGCCGACATCCACATGACCCCGGAGGACGCCGTCCTCGCCCACCGCGAGCTGAACGCCGGCCTGCTGCTTCCGGTGCACTGGTGCACCTTCAACCTGGGCCTGCACCCGTGGGCCGAACCGGTCGAGCGGCTGCTGGTGGAGGCCAAGGAGCAGGGCGTGCGGCTGGCGGTGCCGCGTCCCGGCGAGCGGGTGGACGTCGACAGCCCGCCGGAGCTGGACGGCTGGTGGGAGGGCCTGGCCTAGCCCTGGCGTGACCGCTCGGTCACGGCGCGGGAAATGCGCTGGCCGAAACCCCTTGGCCGGGACATGATGCCGTGCGGGCACCCCTGTATCCGAACGGGGAGCCCGCACCGCCATCCCCCCGACCAGGGAGCCCGATTGCCTCCGCTGCCCCCGACCAGCACGCCCCCGACCAGCGGCGGCGGCGCCACCCGCGCCGTCGACCCGCTGTTCCTCGGCTACCCGCTGCACGCCCTCGCCGACGCCGCCCTCACCCGTGCCAAGGAGCTCGGTGCCGCGCACGCCGACTTCCGCCTGGAGCGGGTCCGCAGCGCCTCCTGGCGGCTGCGCGACGCCCGCCCGGCCGGCACCTCCGACAGCGTCCAGCTCGGCTTCGCCGTCCGGGTGCTGCTGGACGGCGCCTGGGGCTTCGCCGCCGGGGTGGACCTCACGCCGGCCGCCGCGGCCCGGGTGGCCGAGCAGGCCGTCGCGGTGGCCCGGCTGTCCGGCGGGATCAGCCGCGCGGCCGGGTCCGCCGAGCAGGTCGGGCTGGCCGCCGAGCCGGTGCACCGGGACGCCACCTGGGTCTCCGCCTACGAGGTGAACCCCTTCGAGGTGCCGGACGCCGAGAAGACGGCGCTGCTCGCCGACTGGAGCGCGCGGCTGCTGGCCGCCGAGGGCGTCTCGCACGTCCAGGCGACCCTGCTGACCGTCCAGGAGAACAAGTTCTACGCGGACACCGCGGGCACCGTCACCACCCAGCAGCGGATCCGGCTGCACCCGGTGCTGGAGGCCACCTCGGTGGACGAGCGCACCGGCGCCTTCGACTCGATGCGCACGCTGGCCCCGCCGGTCGGCCGCGGCTTCGAGTACCTGCGCGGCACCGGCTGGGACTGGGACGCCGAGCTGGCCGAGCTGCCCGTCCTGCTGGCCGAGAAGATGAAGGCCCCGAGCGTCCGGGCCGGCCGCTACGACCTGGTCATCGACCCGTCCAACCTGTGGCTGACCATCCACGAGTCGATCGGCCACGCCACCGAGCTGGACCGCGCGCTCGGCTACGAGGCCGCCTACGCCGGCACCTCCTTCGCCACCTTCGACCAGCTGGGCTCGCTCCGGTACGGCTCCGAGCTGATGCACGTCACCGGCGACCGCACCGCCGAGCACGGCCTGTCCACCGTCGGCTACGACGACGAGGGGGTGGCCGCGCAGTCCTGGGACCTGGTCAAGGACGGTGTCCTGGTCGGCTACCAGCTGGACCGGGCGATGGCGGAGTTGAAGGGCTTCGAGCGCTCCAACGGCTGCGCCTTCGCCGACTCCCCCGCGCACGTCCCGGTGCAGCGGATGGCGAACGTCTCGCTCCAGCCGGCCGCCGACGGTCCGTCCACCGAGGGCCTGTTCGCGGGCGTCGAGAACGGCCTGTACATCGTCGGCGACCGGTCCTGGTCGATCGACATGCAGCGGTACAACTTCCAGTTCACCGGGCAGCGCGCCTACGCCATCAAGAACGGCGAGCTCGCGGGCCAGGTCAAGGACTTCGCCTACCAGGCGACCACCACCGACTTCTGGGGCTCGATGGCGGCCGTCGGCGGCCCGCAGACCTATGTGCTCGGCGGCGCCTTCAACTGCGGCAAGGCGCAGCCCGGCCAGGTCGCCGCGGTCAGCCACGGCTGCCCGTCGGCGCTGTTCCGGAACGTCAACGTGCTCAACACCCAGCAGGAGGCGGGTCACTGATGACCGCGATGCAGCCCCACGAACTCGTCGAGCTGGCGCTCGGCCTCTCCTGCGCCGACGGCTGCGTGGTGATCGCCGACGAGGAGTCGACCGCCAACCTGCGCTGGGCCGGCAACGCGCTGACCACCAACGGCGTCACCCGGGGCCGCCGGCTGACCGTGATCGCCACGGTGGCCGGCGCCGAGGGCACCGCCTCCGGGGTGGTCTCCCGCGAGGCCGTCGTCCCGGACGAGGTGGCCGACCTGGTCCGGGCCGCCGAGGAGGCCGCCCGGGCGGCCGGTCCGGCCGAGGACGCCCAGCCGCTGGTCGCCGTCGCCGAGCAGCCGCCCGCGCCGGACTTCACCGCGCCGCCCGCCGAGACCTCGATCGCGGTCTTCGAGGAGTTCGCGCCGGCCCTCGGCCAGGCCTTCGCCCGGGCCGCCGCGCAGGGCGAGCTGCTGTACGGCTTCGCCCGGCACGAGCTCGTCACCAGCTACCTGGGCACCTCCACCGACCTGCGGCTGCGGCACGACCAGCCGACCGGGATGGTCGAGCTGAACGCCAAGACCGCCGACCTGTCCGGTTCGGCCTGGGTCGGCGCCGCCACCCGGGACTTCGCCGACGTGGACGTCACCGCCCTGCACGCCGAGGCGACCCGGCGGCTCGGCTGGGGCGCGAAGCGGATCGACCTGCCGGCCGGCCGCTACGAGACGCTGCTGCCGCCGTCCGCCGTCGCCGACCTCATGGTGTACCTGAGCTGGTCGGCCGGCGGCCGGGACGCCTTCGAGGGCAAGACCGTCTTCGCCAAGCCCGGCGGGGGGACCAGGATCGGCGACGAGCTCAGCGGCCTGCCGCTGACGCTGCGCTCCGACCCTCGCGAGCCCGGCCTGGAGGCCACGCCGTTCGTGCTGGCGCACGCGACCGAGGGCGACTCCTCGGTGTTCGACAACGGCCTGCCGCTGACCGGCACCGACTGGATCCGGGACGGCCGGCTGGCCTCGCTGGTCACCAGCCGCCACTCGGCCGGCCTGACCGGCCTGGCGCTGCGCCCGGCGATCGACAACCTGGTGCTGGAGACGGCCGACCAGGAGTCCGCGCCGACCCTGGACGAGATGATCGCCCGCACCGAGCGCGGCCTGCTGCTCACCTGCCTCTGGTACATCCGCGAGGTGGACCCGGCGACGCTGCTGCTGACCGGCCTCACCCGGGACGGCGTCTACCTGGTGGAGAACGGCGAGGTGGTCGGGGCGGTCAACAACTTCCGCTTCAACGAGTCGCCGGTGGAGCTGCTCGGCCGGATCACCGAGGTGGGCCGCACCGAGCGCTGCCTGCCGCGCGAGTGGAGCGACTGGTTCACCCGGACGGCGATGCCGCCGGTGCGGGTCGAGGGCTTCAACATGAGCTCGGTCAGCCAGGCGTCGTAGTACGACGGAGGGGGAGGATCGGGAGACGTGGACGAGAAGCGCACGGTCAAGGTCAGCAAGATGCTGGCGCGCGTCCTGCGGCACGACCCGGGCCGGGTCGGGGTGACGCTGGACGCGGCCGGCTGGGTCCGGGTGGACGTCCTGCTGGCCGCGCTGGCGGCGAAGGGCGGCCGGCTGACCCGGGCCGAGCTGGACCACGTGGTGGCGACCAACAACAAGCGCCGCTTCGCCTACTCGGCGGACGGCCTCTCGATCCGGGCCAGTCAGGGCCACACGGTGGCGGTCGACCTCGGTCTGGCCGCCACCGAGCCCCCGGCGGTGCTGTTCCACGGCACCGCCACCCGGAACCTGGACGCGATCTTCCGGGAGGGCCTGCGCCCGATGGCCCGGCAGGACGTCCACCTGTCCGCGGACACCGGGACGGCCGAGCGGGTCGGCGCCCGGCACGGCCGCCCGGTGGTGCTGACCGTGGCCGCGGCCGCGATGGCGGCGGCGGGGCACGAGTTCCGGGTGAGCGACAACGGGGTCTGGCTGACCGACGCGGTGCCGCCGGAGTACCTCTCGCAGGGGTGAAAGCCCGTGTCCGCCCCGCCCCGGTCTCGTCGCCGGTTTCCTTCCGGCGTACCGTGAGGAGGCCGCGCGGCGAGGCGCGCGGGTGCGTGGACGAGGGCGGTAGGACATGGGCAAGAGCGCCGGCGGTGGACAGGTCCACCGGATCACGGGGGCACGCAGCAGCCTCACCGAGGACGTCCGGGGACGGCAGCGCCGCTATGTGGCCTCGATGCTGCTGCGGACGGTCTGCGTGCTGCTCGCGGTGGTGCTGTGGGACGTCCAGCGGTGGCTGGCGTTCGCCGCGCTGGCGGGCGCGGTGCTGCTGCCGTACTTCGCGGTGCTGATCGCCAACGCGGGCCGGGAGCGGGCTCCGGGCCTGCCGTCGACCTTCGATGTGCCGCCCGAGACGCCGCTGATGCTCGGCCCCGGCGGGACCGGCGGCGGGGGCCGCGGCGCCGGGTCAGGCACCGGGGCGGATGTGACGCACGGTACCGATGTGGCGGACCGTGTGCCCACCGATTCTTCACAGGCTCAGAGCTGACTGTCCGTTCTGCCCTGCTTTCCACCCTTTACCTGGGTGGAAAGCTCAAAAGAACCTCAGATTAATCATGCAAGACCTCCCCATACGCGGGTCCGACCGTGACATACTGCGTACGCGCTCCGCATCCCCCGTCGGAGCGACGGACCGACGCCGGGCGGCTCCCCCCGTGGCTGCCCGGCGTCGCCATGTCCTTTTCCGGGGCGTTCCGAACGCGTGACAGACTGGCGTGACAAACCCGCCGGCCACCCCGAGGACGACCCCGATGCTGCTGCCCGACGCCCCCCAGCCGCAGACCCCGATCTGCTCCGCCAAGGGCTGCCGGGCCGACGCCGCCTGGGTGCTGGTCTGGAACAACCCGAAGCTGCACACCCCGGACCGCCGCAAGACCTGGCTGGCCTGCCCGGAGCACCGCGAGCACCTCTCCCAGTTCCTGAGCGTGCGCGGCTTCCTCAAGGAGGTCGTCGACTTCGCCGACTGGACCCCCGAGGAGTCCTGAGCCCCCAGGCCCTGACCGCCTGACCGCCTGACCGCCCGGCCGCCTAGCCGCCGATCGCGGACATCGGCCGGGTGGGCTGGTGGAAGTCCGGGTCGTCGATGCCCGCGCCGGCCTTCTTGCCCCACATCGCCGCCCGCCAGAGCGCGCCCAGCTCGGCGTCGTCGGCGCCGGAGCGCAGCGCGGTGCGCAGGTCGGTCTCGCCGGTGGCGAACAGGCAGTCGCGGATCTGGCCGTCGGCGGTCAGCCGGGTGCGGTCGCAGGCGCGGCAGAACGGGCGGGTCACCGAGGCGATCACGCCGACCCGGGCCGGGCCGCCGTCCACCAGCCAGCGCTCGGCGGGCGCGGCGCCGCGGCGGGCGGAGGACTCGGGGGTGAGCGTGAAGCGGGCGGCCAGCCGGTCCAGGATCTCCTCGGCGGTGACCATCGCGGAGCGGTCCCAGCCGTGCTGGGCGTCCAGCGGCATCTGCTCGATGAACCGCAGCTCGTAGCCGCGCTCCAGGCACCAGCCGAGCAGGTCGGGCGCCTCGTGCTCGTTGACCCCGCGCATCAGCACCGCGTTGAGCTTGACCGGGGTCAGCCCGGCGGCCTCGGCGGCGGCCAGCCCGTCCAGCACGTCCTGGTGGCGGCGGCGCCGGGTGAGGGTGTGGAAGGTGTCCGGGTCCAGGGTGTCGAGCGAGACGTTGACCCGGTCCAGGCCGGCCGCGCGCAGCGCCGCGGCGGTCCGCGCGAGGCCGATGCCGTTGGTGGTGAGCGAGAGCTCGGGGCGCGGGTCGAGGGCGGCGCAGGCGGCGACTATGCCGACCAGTCCGGGGCGTAGCAGCGGCTCGCCGCCGGTGAAGCGGACCTCCTGGACGCCGAGGTCGCGCACGGCGACGGTGACCAGCCGGACGATCTCCTCGTCGGTGAGCAGCTCGGGCTTGGCCAGCCACTGCAGGCCCTCCTCGGGCATGCAGTAGGTGCAGCGCAGGTTGCACCGGTCGGTGAGGGAGACCCGCAGGTCGACGGCGCGGCGGCCGAAGGTGTCGAGCAGCACGGCGGTCCCTTCCCGAGTGTGGCGGCGCCTGGAAAGCCGCCGGCCCGGCCGCCGTGACGAACGGGGCCGGGCCGGGCCAGCTTAGTCATCACCCGACGGTCAGTGGGCGCCCAGTCCGGTCAGCGAGCGGACCTCCAGTTCAGCGTACTTCGCCGGGTCGGCCCGCTCACGGGAGAGCAGGGTGCCGATCCAGCCCGCCAGGAAGCCGACCGGGATGGAGACCAGGCCCGGGTTCTCCAGTGGGAACCAGTGGAAGTCGGAGTGCGGGAAGAGCGAGTTCTTCCCGCCCGAGACGACCGGGGAGAAGAACACCAGCACCACCGAGGTGACCAGTCCGGCGTAGACGGAGCTGACCGCGCCGGCGGTGTTGAACCGCTTCCAGAAGAGTGAGAAGAGCAGGGTGGGCAGGTTGGCCGAGGCGGCCACCGCGAAGGCCAGCGCGACCAGGGCGGCGGTGTTGAGCTTGTCGGCGAACAGGCTGAGCGCGATCGCCACCGCGCCGATCCCGGCGGCGGCCCACTTGGCGACGTACACCTCCTGGCGCTCGGAGACCTTGCCGCGCCGGATGACGTTGGCGTAGAGGTCATGGGCGAAGGAGGCCGAGGAGGCGAGGGTGAGCCCGGCGACCACGGCGAGGATGGTGGCGAAGGCGACCGCGGAGATCACCGCGAGCAGGATCGCGCCGCCGGTGGTGCCCGCGCCGCCGCCCAGGTTCTCGGCGAGCAGCGGGGCCGCGGTGTTGCCCGCCGCGTTGGAGGCCTTGATGGTCTTCGGGCCGACCAGCGCGGCGGCGCCGAAGCCGAGTGCCAGGGTCATCAAGTAGAAGCCGCCGATGATGCCGATCGCCCAGAGCACGGACTTCCGGGCGGCCTTGGCGGTGGGCACGGTGTAGAAGCGGACCAGGATGTGCGGCAGGCCGGCGGTGCCCAGGACGAGGGCGAGGCCGAGGCTGAGGAAGTCGAGCTTGCTGGTGCCGGTGGCCCCGTACTTCAGCCCCGGCTCCAGGAAGGCGTTGGCCTTGCCGCTGGCCTCGGCGGCGGCGCCGAGCAGGCTGGAGATGTTGAAGTGGTACTTGGCCAGTACCAGGACGGTCATCAGCGCGGTGCCTGCGATCAGCAGCACGGCCTTGACGATCTGCACCCAGGTGGTGCCCTTCATACCCCCTATGGCGACGTAGAGGACCATCAGCGCGCCCACCGCGACGATGGTCCAGCGCTTGGCGCCGTCGCCGCTCACCCCGAGGAGCAGGGCGACCAGACTGCCGGCGCCGACCATCTGGGCGAGCAGGTAGAAGATCGACACCACGATGGTGGAGATGCCGGCGGCGGTGCGCACCGGGCGCTGGCGCATCCGGAAGGCGAGCACGTCGGCCATGGTGTAGCGGCCGGAGTTGCGCAGCGGTTCGGCGACCAGCAGCAGGGCGACCAGCCAGGCGACCAGGAAGCCGATGGAGTAGAGGAAGCCGTCGTAGCCGAAGAGCGCGATGGCGCCGGCGATGCCGAGGAAGGACGCGGCGGACATGTAGTCGCCGCTGATCGCCAGGCCGTTCTGGAAGCCGGAGAAGCCGCGGCCGCCGGCGTAGAAGTCGGCGGCGTCCTTGGTCTGCCGGCCGGCCCAGATGGTGATGCCGAGGGTGGCGAGCACGAAGACCCCGAACAGGGTCATGGTGAGGCCGCGGTGGTCGGTGGCGGAACTCGCGAGCAGGTTCATTCGGCGGCCTCCCGGGGGGCGTGGACGACGGCGCCGCGCGCCTCGCGGATCGCGGCGGCGGGCGGGTCGAGCCGCCGGTCGGCGTAGCGCGCGTACCAGGCCGCGATGGCGAAGGTGGTGAGGAACTGGAGCAGTCCGAGGACCAGGGCGACGTTGATGTGCCCGACGACCCTGGTGCCCATCAGGCCCGGGGCGTAGCTGGAGAGCAGCACGTAGAGCAGGTACCAGAGCACGAAGCCGATGGTGACCGGGAACGCGAAGTTCCGGAACGAACGCCGGAGGGTGCGGAACTCAGCGCTCTCCTCGATGAGTTGGGTTTCGGTAGCGGTGGCGGTGGTGATCGGCGGCGATTCCACGCTGTCTCCTTCACTCCTTCGGCGGCATGACGCACCAGTGGAACGATCCGACGTGAGCGGCGTCACAGTCCGGATGCGCCGCGCAATGCTAGGAGGGTGTGGCGTACGCCGAAAGGGTTTGACCGTGACCAGCCAGACGTTCACCCCTTAGCAGTAACCGATTGGCCGAAAACCGTCAGTTCCGGGCAACGCGAAGGGGCGGCACCGGTTCCCCGGTGCCGCCCCTGGCGGTAGGTCAATCAGACAGTCGATCCGATCGCGTCAGAACACGTCGGGACGGGTCAGAACGCGATCCGGACCTTCAGCGCCGAGCGGTCGTCCATCGCGCGGTAGCCGTCCGGCACCCCGTCCAGGTCCACCGTACGGTCGAAGACCAGACCGGGCTCGATGGCGCCGGAGAGGACGTCCGGCAGCAGCTCGGGGATGTACGCGCGGGCCGGCGCGACACCGCCGTTGAGCGAAACGTTCCGGCCGAACATCTGGCCGATGTCGACGCCGGCGCTGCCGCCGTGCGGCACGCCCACGTAGCCGACCGCGCCGCCGTCCCGGGCGATCGAGACCGCGGTGCGCATCGACTCCTCGGTGCCGACCGCCTCCAGCACGGCGTGCGCGCCCTGCCCGCCGGTCAGCTCCTTCACCGCCTCGATCGCGGCCTCGCCGCGCTCGGCGACCACGTCGGTCGCCCCGAACCGGCGGGCCAGGTCGGTCCGCGCGGTGTGCCGGCCGAGCGCGATGATCCGCCCGGCGCCCAGCCGGTGCGCGGCCAGCACGCCGCACAGGCCGACCGCGCCGTCGCCGACCACGGCGACCGTGGAGCCGGGCCGGACCCGCGCCGAGACGGCCGCGTGGTGCCCGGTCGCCATCACGTCGGAGAGCGCCAGCAGGCCCGGCAGCAGCTTCTCGTCGCCCTGCGCCTCCTTGGGCAGCTTCACCAGGGTGCCGTCCGCGAACGGGACGCGGACCGCCTCGCCCTGCCCGCCGTCCGAGCCGACCTGCCCCCAGAAGCCGCCGTGCGGGCAGGAGGTCTGCAGGCCCTCGCGGCAGTACTCGCACACGCCGTCCGACCAGACGAACGGCGCCACCACCAGGTCGCCCACCTTGACGTCACGCACCTCGGCGCCGGTCTCCTCGACCACGCCGAGGAACTCGTGCCCGATCCGCTGCCCGGCGACCCGCGCGGCGACCCCGCGGTAGGCCCACAGGTCGCTGCCGCAGATGCAGGCGTTGACCACCCGCACCACCGCGTCGGTCGGCTGCTGGACGACCGGGTCCGGGACCTGCTCGATCCGGATGTCGTTGGGCCCGTGGATGACGGTGGCGCGCATGGGGGTTCGTCCTTCGCAGAGGCGCCCGCCGGGGGGTGTGCGGGCGGCCGGAAAACATTCGACCAGGTGTACGACGAATCTGTGGCCCACTCTATTCCGGACCGTCCCGCCCAACATTCCGAGTGGCCTCCGCCACGACGGCGGCCGAACCGCCACCCCCCGTCACCGCCGGGCCTTATCCTGTTGGACCATGTACGCGATCCAACCCGAGACCCCCGGCGCAGCACCGCGGACCGCGCCCCTCCCGGCGCAGCGGTCCGCCGCCCCCGACGCCGGATTCGCGGTGGTGGACGTCGAGACCACCGGCCTCGGCCGGACCGACCGCGTCATCTCGGCGGGCGTCTACCAGCTGGACGGCGACGGCCACGTCACCGACCACTGGTACACCCTGGTCAACCCGGAGCGCGACCCGGGCCCGGTCTGGATCCATGGCCTGACCAGCGAGCAGCTGGCCGGCGCGCCCACCTTCCCGGAGATCGCCGGCGAGTTCGCCGAGCGGCTGAGCGGCCGGGTGATGGTCGCCCACAACGCGCTCTTCGACTGGAACATGATCTCCCGCGAGTTCTCCCGGGCCGGCCTGCGCGCCCCGGTCGACCAGCGGATCTGCACCATGGTGCTGGCCCGCGACCTGCGGCTGCCGCTGCCCAACGGCAAGCTGTCCGCGCTCGCCGAGTACTTCGGCGTCCGCCAGCGCCAGGCGCACAACGCGCTGGACGACGCCCGGGTGCTCGCCGAGGCGTTCCGCCCCAGCCTGGAGCTGGCCCGCTCGGGGGGCGTCCCGCTGCCGCTGCAGGCCTGCCTGGCCGTCACCGACCTCGGCGAGGACGCGCCCGCCTCCGCCGCCCGCTCCTCCTGGACCGGCTCCTCCTACCGCCAGGCCAAGAAGCGCCCGCCTTGCCCGTACCCGAACCCCGGGCGCTGGGAGGACGGCAAGCCGCTGGTCCAGGGCATGCGGGTGGCGTTCACCGGCGACACCGCCACCGACCGCGAGCTGCTGGAGGACCGCACCGTCGAGGCCGGCCTGCACATCGCCGGCTCGGTGAGCCGGCTCACCAGCCTGCTGGTCACCAACGAGCCGGGCAGCTGGAGCGGCAAGGCCCGCAAGGCCCGCGAGGTCGGCACCCCGGTGGTCGGCGAGGACGCCTTCCTCCAGCTGCTGCGCGAGGTCGCCCCGCACCCCGGTGCGTGAGCCGGTTGTGAGTACGGCGTACCGTGCCCATGTGTACCGTTTTCTGCTCTCCCGGCACTGGCTGATCACCCTGCTGATCGCCCTGCTGCTGATCCCCACCACGATCCGGCTGGGGTTCTGGCAGCTGCACCGCCACGAGGCGCGGGTGGACCGCAACGAGCTGATCACCCAGTCGCTCGCCGCCCCGCCGGTGCCGTACGACACGCTGTCGGCCGAGCCCGGCTTCGCGGTCCCCAAGGACCTCACCTGGCGCGCCGTGACGGCCACCGGGCAGTACGACCCGGCGCACGAGTTCGTGGTCCGCAAGCGGACCGACTCCAGCGGGGACAAGATCGGCTACTTCGTGGTCACCCCGCTGGTGCTCGCCGACGGCAAGGGCAGCGTCCTGGTGAACCGCGGCTGGGTGCCCTCCGGCTCCTCCGCCGCCGAGTACCCGGCGGTCCCGGCGGTCCCGGCCGGCCAGGTCACCCTGACCGGCCGGCTGCGCGCCGACGAGGCCGCGTCCGGCAGCCTCAAGGACCGGGCCGGCCTGCCGGACGGGCAGTTCAACCTGATCAGCACCACCCAGCAGGGCAAGGAGACCGGCGCCGCCCTGCTCGGCGGCTACCTGGAGCTCACCGCCACCGAGCCGGCCCCGGCCGCCCAGCCCGAGCTGCTGCCCGAGCCCAACCACTCCGACATCGGCCCGCACATGGCGTACGCGATCCAGTGGTGGCTGTTCACCGCGATGATCCCGGTCGGGTTCCTGGTGATGGCCCGGCGCGAGGCCAGGGACCGCCGCAAGGAGGCCGCCGAGGCCGAGGTCGCGGCGGTCGCCGTCCCGGCCTGAGCCGGGCGGCCGCGGCACGTCGGCTACAACACGCCGGCTACAGCACGTCGTCCAGGTCGCGCAGCAGCCGGGCCTTGGCCCGGGCGCCGACCACCGACTTCACCGGCTCGCCGCCCCGGAACACCATCAGCGTCGGCATCGAGAGCACCCCGTACGCGGCCTGGGTCTCCGGGTTGCGGTCGACGTCCAGGCTGACCACGGTCAGCCGGTGCGCCTCCTCCCGGGCGAGCTCCGCCAGCACCGGCGCCATCTGCCGGCACGGCGGGCACCAGTCCGCCGTGAAGTCCACCAGGACGGGTCCCTCGGCGGCCAGCACCTCGGCGGCGAAGGACTCGTCCGTCACCGCCGCCACCCCTGCGATCTGCACCATGGTCTAGTTCTCCCCACTCTCGACTGCCGACTGCGCGGCCCATTCGCACTGCGGCGGCTCGCCGACGGCCCCGGCCGCCAGCGCGTCACGCTCCCGCTCGGCCCGGACGAACTGCTCGGACACCTGGGCGCGGACCTCCTGGAGCCGGGCGATGCACTCGTCCAGCTCGGAGAGCTTCTTCCGGTAGACCTCCAGCGAGGCCGGGCAGGAGTCGCCGTGCGGGTGGCCCGCCTGCAGGCACTCGACGAACGGCCTGGTCTCCTCCAGGCCGAAGCCGAAGTCCTGCAGGGTGCGGATCTGCCGCAGCAGCCGCAGGTCCTCCTCGCCGTAGGCGCGGTAGCCGTTGCCGGCCCGCCGGGCCGGGAGCAGCCCGAGCTGCTCGTAGTACCGCAGTGCCCGGGTGGTCGTGCCCGCCCGCTCCGCCAGTTCACCGATCCGCATGTCCGGCCCCTGCCCTTCCGGCAGCCGTTCGGACGCCGCCGGGAACGACGGTAGACCTTGACGCGGGCGTCAATGCCAGCGGTGCCGGGCGCCCGTGCCGTGCCGGTGCCTCAGTGCTGCTGGGTGTTGTAGAAGCCGATCAGCACCGCGCCCCACCAGCCGGCCTGCGAGACCAGGGCCGAACCGGCGCCGCGGGCCAGCAGCCGGGCCGGCGGGCGCCGCTCCCCGTACGCCGCCAGCCGACGGTGCAGGGTGGTCGCGTACACCCCGTTGAGGGCGATCAACAGCACCAGGAAGAGCTTGAGCTGGGTCAGTCCGGCGTCCAGCCGCGGCTCCAGCAGCACCCCGCTCAGGGTCAGCCCGGCCAGCCCGCCCCAGACCGGCACGTGCAGCGGCGCGGTGAAGTCGACCACCTCGCGCAGCGTGCGGCGGCCGAGCACCCAGAGCAGCCCGTAGTAGTCGATCGCCAGCACCGCGCCGAACCCGACCACCAGCGCCGCCAGGTGCGCGAACAGCGCCACCGTGTGCAGCGCCGGGTCGGAGTGCAGGTGCCCGGCGGTCCAGGCGCTGGCCCCCCAGAGCAGGCAAACGGCGGCGACGGCCCCGGCGACCCGCATTCTTCGCTGCGCGTCGTCCGGCGCGTCCACGGCTCCCCCCGGGGCCTGGACGGTCGGCTGGAATTCGGGCATGACGACTCCGGGGACGAGGGGATGGTGGATGCGGAAAGCAAGGGTAGGTTTCCCTAACTTTTGTATCGCCGTCAACTTTCAGCCGGTCATCGTCATGATTCGGCCACTGACCATCCCGGCGTCCCCACTACCTCCTCCCCCCTCCCACCCGGCAGGATGACCACCATGGATCTTGGACTGCAGAACAAGGTGTACGTGGTCACCGGCGCGACCCGGGGCCTGGGCCTCGCGACCGCCCGCGAACTCGCCGCCGACGGCGCCCGGGTGCTGGTCAGCGGCCGGAGCAAGGAGTCCGTCGACGCCGCCGTGGCCGAACTCGCGGCCCTCGCCGACGGCGCCGGGGCGGTGCACGGCCTGGTGGCCGACAACGCCGACCCGGCCACCGCCGCCCGGCTGGTCGAGGTGGCCGTCGAGCGCTTCGGCCGACTGGACGGCGTCCTGATCAGCGTCGGCGGACCGCAGGCCGGCCCGGTCTCCACCGCCCCCGAGCAGGCCTGGCGGGACGCCTTCGAGTCGGTCTTCCTCGGCGCCCTGCGGATCGCCCGCACCGCCGCCGAGACGCTCGGCGAGGGCGGGGTGATCGGCTTCGTGCTGTCCGGCTCGGTCCGCCAGCCGATCGGCGGCCTCGGCATCTCCAACGGCCTGCGTCCCGGCCTGGCGATGGCCGCCAAGTCGCTCGCCGACGAGCTCGGCCCGCGCGGCATCCGGGTGGTCGGCCTGCTCCCGGCCCGGATCGACACCGACCGGGTGCGCGAGCTCGACGCGCTCGGCGGCGACCCGGACGCCGCCCGGGCCCGGAACAGCGCCGGCATCCCGCTCGGCCGCTACGGCACGCCCGAGGAGTTCGGCAAGGTCGCCGCCTTCCTGCTCTCCCCCGCCGCCTCCTACCTCACCGGCGTGATGGTCCCGGTCGACGGCGGCGCCCTGCGCGGCCTCTGACGCCCCACCCGCCCCACCCGCCCCGGTCGGCCTGGTCGGCCACCCGTCCGGCGTACGGAGGCACCCGCCCGGCGCACGGCCGGCGGGTGCGCCCGGGGCTCACACCACGCGCGGGTGCTTGCGCCGGCCGCGCTGCCGTCCGGTGACCTCCGGCCGGGCCGCGACCACCCGGATCCGCAGGTCGGCGGGCAGCTCCGGCAACCCCAGGCTGGCCCGCGCCCCGGTGCGCGGGCCGGTCTCGAAGTGCTGGGCGAGCGCGTCCGGATCACCCCCCGGGGTCATCCGGACGGCCGCCCGCAGGCGCGGGTGCCGGGGCCCGCGGACCAGCCGCACCCCCACCCGCTCCACCTCGGGGAGCGCCACCGTGCCGGTCTCCACCGCCTCCTCCAGCGCCCTCGCGCGCAGCCGCAGCCGCAGCCCCGGCACCCCGGGCGTCGGTACCGCGACGGTCGTCGGCCCGCTCCGGCGCAGCTGAACCACCAGCCACCAGGCGGTGGCCACGACCAGCACCGCCAGCCCGGCGATCACCGTCGGCCACCACCACGCCTGGGCCACCCACCGGGTCCGCGAACGCCCGCTGACCACCGGCTGATCGGGCGAGGTGAGCGGCCACCAGTCCGGCGGATCGGCCCCCAGCCGCCGGTACAGGTCGAGGCCGCCGGCCAGCACCAGCACCCCGGCCACCAGCAGCACCGCGCCGACCACACCGAGCAGCACCCGGTTGACGCCCGTCCGGCTCACTCCCCGCCACCACCCTCCGCGGGCCGCTCCGCCCGCTGCTCCACCGGCCGGCCGCGCCGGCCCCCGGACCGCACGTCCAGCCGCGGCGGCCGGGCCAGCGCGAGCGCCGCCAGCTCCTCGCGCAACTGCCGCTGCACGGTGGCCGGTTCGGCCGCTCCGGTGAACGCGATCCGCACCCGGCGCCGGTTGATCCGCACCTTCAGGTGGTCGACCCCCGGCAGTGCGGCCGCCCGGTCGGCCAGCAGCGCGGCCACGCCGGACCGGTCGATGACGGCGGCGGTCGCGCCGTGCGGGCGCAGCGGCAGCCAGCGGCGCAGACCGGGGGCGAAGGCGAGGGCGAGCAGCCAGCCGCCGACCAGGGTGGCCGCGCCCGCGCCGAGCAGCACCGCGAGGTCGTCCAGGTGCCGGGTGGCCAGCTGGTCGGCGATCTCCGCGCGCCAGCGCCGGGCCGGGTGCCCGGTCCGGACGGCGATCACGTCGTAGAGCAGCGCCCCGGCCGCCACCAGCAGCACGGTCGCGACCACGGCGGCCGCGGCGGTGCGGGGCGCCCGCGGCCGCGGCACCTTCAGGGCGGCGTCCGGCGGCGTCCCACCGCTCACGACCGCCCCTCCGCCCCGGGCGCCCGACGGCGCGCGACCCGTGGTGCGGTGCCCGGCCCGCTCACGGGCGGCGGGCTCGCGGCGGGCCGGGCGGTCATCCAGCAGCCACCGTGACAGGCCACCCCGGCGCCCCGCCCACCCCCGACCGGCCACCGCACCGCGCCCCGGTGCCCGCACCCGCCCCCACGCCCCATCACCACTCCCGTCACTCCCGCCACTCCCGCCCGCCAGCCGACCCGCGCACCCCCACCCCACCCGCTCACCCGGCCACCTCCGTCACCAGCCGCTCCACCACCACGACCACCTCCGCCACCCGGGTGCCGGTCAGCCCCCCGACCTGGGTGACGATCCGGTCGCGGACGGCCCGGGCCAGGGCGGCGAGGTCGGCGGGGAAGGGCAGGTCCACCGCGACCCGGACGGTGACCGGTGCGTTCGGCCCGGACGGCGCGGTGACCGAGACCGTCGGCGGTCCGCCCCGCTCGGCCCGCCCCAGCCAGGCCTCGGCGAGGGCCTCGCGGGCCGCCCGGGCGGCGATCCGGGCGTAGACCCGGTCGGCGATCCGCAGCCGGCCGCGCGCACCGGGTTCGCGGGTGGCGGGCGCCGGGGCGAGGGCCGCCATCAGCCCCGCCGGTCGCGGCTGCGCAGCAGGTCACCGAGCTCGCCGAGTTCGATGTCGCCCTCCAGCAGGCGCCCGACCACGAATCCGACCACCCCGAGCGCCGCCACCAGCAGGAAGGCCGCGAACCCGCCGAAGTAGCCGGCGAAGCCGAGGGCCATTCCCACCACCAGGCCGACGATGGCCAGGTTCATCCGTTCCACCTCGTCTTCGCCAGCAGGGTCACTTCAGCTTGGGCCGCTGCCCGGAGGAGGGGACTTCCTCTTCCTCCTCCTCGACGTCGGGCTCGTCGGGCAGGTGGACGTCGTTGACGGCGATGTTGACCTCGACGACTTCCAGCCCGGTCATCCGCTCGACCGCGTCGATGATGTTCTCCCGCACCTGGCGGGCGAGTTCGGGGATGACGACGCCGTACTCGACGACCAGCGCGATGTCGATGGCGGTCTGCTTCTCCCCCACCTCGGCCTTGATCCCGCGTCCGACGCTGCTGCGCCCGCCGGGGACCCGGTCGCGCATCGCGCCGAAGGTGCGGGCGAAGCCGGAGCCGAGCGCGTGGATGCCGCCGACCTCGCGGGCGGCCATCCCGGCGATCTTCTCGACCACGCCGACGGCCAGCGCGGTGCGGCCGCGGTCGCCGACCGCCTGGCCCCCTCCCGCGCTCCCGCCCACGCCCGCGGCCGGGGTCGGCGCGTGGGGCGCGGCGGCACCGGTCGAGGGGTTCTTGTGCATGGTGGCGGGCGTCGGAGTGTCAGGCATGGGCTCATCTCCCGTCGTGCGGCTCCAGCTATATCGCAAATCGCTCCAACTCTGGCATTCCGCCACGATTCCCGCCCCCGGAGCACCCCCGAACGCAACAAGGGCCCGGCTCCCGGGGTGATCCCCCCGGAGCCGGGCCCTCGTCGAGCCGGTCGACGATCCCGATCAGTCGCCGATGCCGGCCAGGTCGCGCAGTCGGCGGGCCTGGGCCACCCGCTCGGCCGCGCACTGCTCCTCGTAGTCGCGGCCGCCGGCGCCCCGCAGCAGCGCCTTGGTCTCGATGACGGCGTTGCGCGGCGCGGCGAGCAGCGCGGCGGCGAGGTCCCGGGCGGCGGCGTCGAGTTCGGCGGCCGGGACGGCGAGGTTGGCCAGGCCGATCGCGGTGGCCTCCTCGGCGCCGACCCAGCGGCCGGTGGCGCAGATCTCCAGGGCCCGCGCGTAGCCGACGAGCTCGGTGAGCGGCTTGGTGCCGGTGAGGTCGGGGACCAGGCCGAGCGAGGTCTCCTTCATCGCGAACTGGACGTCGTCGGCGACCACCCGCAGGTCGCAGCCGAGGGTGAGCTGGAAGCCGGCGCCGACCGCGTGGCCCTGGACGGCGGCGATGGTGACCAGGTCGGAGCGGCGCCACCAGCTGAAGGCCTCCTGGTACCCGGCGATGGTCTCGTCGAGCTCCTTGTCCCCGGCGGCGGCCAGCTGCAGGAAGCTGGGCTCGCCGGGGATGCCCTCGGGGGTGAACATCGCGCGGTCGAGACCGGCGGAGAAGGAGACGCCCTCGGCGCGCAGCAGGACCACCCGCACGGTGCCGGGCAGCTCGCGGCCGACGGCGGCGAGGGCACGCCACATCGCGGGCGACTGGGCGTTGCGCCGCTTGGGCTGACAGAGGGTGACGACGGCGAGCTCGCCGTCGATCTCCAGCCGGACGCCGTCCTGCTCCCGGTTCGGGGTCTGCGGATCGGTGGCGGGAGCGGTCATGCGGGCACCTCCGGTGGCACGAATGCTTGGCTACCGGAGAGTAACAAAACTGGCGACGCCACGGCAGGGGGCATCGGAAAACGATAGACGGCACCGGACGGGTGCCATGCGGCGGGGTCGCTCGCCGGCCGCTGACAATGACGATCGGCGGCCGGTTCGCCCGGGCCGGGGGCGGACGATCCTCAGTCGTCTCCCCGGTCGACGCCCTGCCGCCGAGTCATCCGTCCGGTGATTCGACGGAGCGTCAGGAACCAGCTCCAGCAGTAGCTTTGTTCTTGCCCCGCGTGGCACCGCCGCGGCCCCGGAGGATCACTCCGGACTCGCTCAGCATCCGGTGCACGAAGCCGTACGAGCGACCGGTCTCCTCCGCGAGAGCGCGAATGCTCGCCCCGGAGTCGTACTTCTTCTTGAGATCGGCCGCGAGCTTCTCACGCGCGGCACCGGTCACCCGGCTGCCCTTTTTCAGAGTCTCGGCCACCCGTGCCTCCTCGTAGCGTTGCTCGGTCAGATTCCCATGATCACCCATCCACCGCGTCCTGGCCACCCATTCGACAAGGTCCATGTCGGGAATGGGCGGTCCTTCGGTGGTGATCCGAGCGCACAAGGGCGCTCACTCAGAGTGCACGCCCCCGGGGCGCTTGGGCCGTTCGGCAAGAAATTGCTGATCAGCAGCGTGGGCCCGACCACGATCGAGTGGCGGGCCGACGGGAGCTCCTCAAACGGAATGCACGACCTCTTCATTCCCGGACACGCCGAAAGGACTAGTTTTTCTGGTCCAAAGGACGGACGGAATGTCTACCTCCGGCCGGACGGGAAAACGAAGGCCCGGTCGTCCGTACGGACGACCGGGCCCGCGGGCTCGGCTGGATCAGGCCAGGCTGACCAGGTCGGCGTAGGAGGGGTTCCAGAGGTCCTCGACACCGTCCGGCAGCAGGATGATCCGCTCCGGCTGGAGCGCGTCGACCGCGCCCTCGTCGTGGGTGACCAGCACGACCGCGCCGGAGAACTCGCGCAGCGCGCCGAGGATCTCCTCGCGGCTGGCCGGGTCCAGGTTGTTGGTGGGCTCGTCGAGCAGCAGCACGTTGGCGCTGGAGACCACCAGCGAGGCCAGCGCCAGCCGGGTCTTCTCGCCGCCGGAGAGCACCCCGGCCGGCTTGTCGACGTCGTCGCCGGAGAACAGGAACGAGCCGAGGATCTTGCGGATCTGCACCAGGTCGGTGTCCGGCGCGGAGGAACGCATGTTCTCCAGCACCGTCCGCTCCGGGTCCAGGGTCTCGTGCTCCTGGGCGTAGTAGCCGATCTTCAGGCCGTGGCCCGGGATCACCTCGCCGGTGTCCGGCTTCTCCACCCCGGCCAGCATCCGCAGCAGGGTGGTCTTGCCGGCGCCGTTGAAGCCCAGCACGACGACCCGGGAGCCGCGGTCGATGGCCAGGTCGACGCCGGTGAAGATCTCCAGCGAGCCGTAGGACTTGGAGAGGTCGGCGGCGGTCAGCGGGGTCTTGCCGCACGGAGCCGGGTCCGGGAAGCGCAGCTTGGCGACCTTGTCGCTCTGCCGGACCTGCTCCAGACCGGAGAGCAGCTTGTCGGCACGGCGGGCCATGTTCTGCGCGGCCACCGTCTTGGTCGCCTTGGCGCGCATCTTGTCGGCCTGCGCGTTCAGCGTGGCGGCCTTCTTCTCGGCGTTGGCCCGCTCGCGCTTGCGGCGCTTCTCGTCGTCCTCGCGCTGCTGCTGGTACTGCTTCCAGCCCATGTTGTAGACGTCGATCGCGGAGCGGTTGGCGTCCAGGTAGAAGACCTTGTTGACGACCGTCTCGACCAGCTCGACGTCGTGCGAGATGACGATGAAGCCACCCTTGTAGGTCTTCAGGAAGTCCCGCAGCCAGACGATCGAGTCGGCGTCGAGGTGGTTGGTGGGCTCGTCGAGCAGCAGCACGTCGGAGTCCGAGAAGAGGATCCGGGCCAGCTCGACGCGGCGGCGCTGACCACCGGAGAGGGTGTGCAGCGGCTGGCCCAGGATGCGGTCCGGCAGGCCCAGCGCGGCGGCGATGGTGGCGGCCTCGGCCTCGGCGGCGTACCCGCCCTTGGTGAGGAACTCGGTCTCCAGGCGCGCGTACTTCTTCATCGCGTTCTCCTGGGTGGCGCCCTTGCCGTTCGCCATCCGGTCCTCGTTCTCGCGCATCTTCCGCAGCACGGTGTCGAGGCCGCGGGCGGAGAGGATGCGGTCCTTGGCGAGGACGTCGAGGTCGCCGGTGCGCGGGTCCTGCGGCAGGTAGCCGACCTCGCCGGAGCGGACGACCGTACCCGCCGCCGGGATGCCCTCGCCGGCCAGCACCTTGGTGAGCGTGGTCTTGCCGGCGCCGTTGCGCCCGACCAGGCCGATCCGGTCGCCGGGGGCGACCTTGAAGTTCGCGGACTCGATCAGGATTCGGGCACCGGCGCGCAGTTCGAGACCGTTGGCGGAAATCATGGCTGGGGACTACTCCTGAGGCGTGGGCGGGCGCCCGGACACGTCACGGGCCGGGGCGGCGGGAAGGGGCGTCGTCGGCGGGTCGGCGTGCCGCGCGGGGCGGCGCCGCTCGTCCGCTAGTGCCCGGAGAGAACAGCCATGACGGCAAGTCTACCGGGCCGCGCGGGCGGTCCCGGAGAAGTTACCCACCGGGGGTACCCCGGCAACCCCGGCCCGGCCGGTCTACCGGGCCTGCTGCCCGGTCCTCTCGGCCGCGCAGCCGCCCGCGGGGCGGACGGCGGCGAAGGCCTCGGCCGGGCTGCCGCAGGCCGCCTCGGGCGCGGCCGCCTTGGTGTCGAAGACCTTGGGCGCGACGATCGGGCCGTCCGAGATCAGCACCCGGCGGCCGTCCAGCGCCTTCATCGAGACGCCCGGCCCGGCGTTGAGCTGCCAGCCGGAACTGTCCATCCGGTAGCCGGAGATCCCGCCGGAGACCTGCTGCCCGCCGCTGTTGGCGCAGCTGCGCGGCACCAGCACCGCGTGGTCGGTGGCCACCGTGCGGGTCGGGTCGTAGAGGCAGTTGCCGGCCGGCTTGGAGTTGTAGCGCAGGTCGCCGTCGGCGTCGCGGAAGCCCATGGTCAGGTTGGGCGTGACCACCGCCACCCAGGGCGCGGACTCCCGGACGGTGCGCAGCGAGGCCGCGGCCCGCTCGGTGGCGAGCTGCTTGCGCTGCTCCTCGGTGCGCTTGTCCGCGCCGGGCTCGCCGTCGCCGCTCAGCCAGTCGGCCAGGCCGGGCACCGCCCGGTGCCAGCGCACCGCGTGGTCGCCGGGCCGGACCGAGGTGACCAGGCCGTCGTCCCAGACCACCACGGCGCTCTCGCCGGCCATCGCCAGGTAGAGCGCGGTGGCACCCTCGCGCTGGTACGACCAGGCGTGCTCGCCGGTGGCCTTGTGGTACGCCTCCAGGCCCGGCCCGACCCGGAGGTCGAGGTCGGCGGCGTCCAGCGTCACGGCGGCGTCCGGGCTGGCCTCCGAGGCGCCCTTGGCGGCCACCCGGTCGCCGAACGGGACCGGCTTGTTGGCGTGCGCGGCCGCGCCCGCCACAAGGACCAGCAGCACCGCCGAGGCAGGGAGGATCGACCGGGGGCTGAGGGCGCGCGACTTCCAGGACACGGCCGGAGCGTACCTTTCGGCGGCCGCGCGAGTCAGCCGGGCTTCTCCCGGCCGCCCGACGGCGGAACCCCACCCACCGTTTCCGTCCGCCCCGCCGGCGCCGGCCCACCGACCTGCGCCGTCGGGCCCGGTGGCACCCCGGCCGCCGCCCGGGCCGGGCGCCCCGGCGGACCGCCCGCCACCGCCAGGACTGTTACCGAGGTGATACATGACACACCGCCGGACGGCGGTTCGAATATCGCCCACTTTAGGGTGACATTCGGCTTTTCCCCCTCCGCTCGGGCCTACTGTCGGCAAGCGGGGCACCACGCTGCGTCGCCCTGCCCAGCTCCGCCCCGACCGTGGCACCACCCGGGGCACCGCCCGAGGAGAGACCATGCGATTCGGCCGCCTGGCGCTGGCAGCCGCCGCCCTGCTGCTGCTCACCACCGCCAGCGTCCCCGCCGGGACGCCACTGAGCCAGACCGAGCGGCACACCCTCTCCTCCGACGCGATCTCACCGCGCGGGGCCGCCCCCCGGCCGCCGGTCCAGCGGCCCCCGCACGAACCGCCGTTCGGGGCCTTCGTCGGCTCCTGGGACAACTACATCCCGCAGATCAACCGGTACGCGCAGTGGCTCGGCAACGCCAACCTCCAGGTCGGCCACACCTACCTGGCCGGCAACGGCTGGTCGGACGTCGAGGGCGAGCCGGCGGTGCTCGGCATGTGGTCGCAGTGGCGGCTGGCCGACCCGTCCCGGATGCTCATCCTCGGCGTGCCGATGCTGGTGCCCAACGAGGCCAACGTGCCGGACGGCGAGGTGGCCCGGCTGCTCGCCCAGGGCGCGCGCGGCGACTTCGACCGGCACTTCCTCCGGCTGGCCCGCCGGCTGGTCGCCCTGGGCGGCGCGGACACCGTGCTCACCCTCGGCTGGGAGATGAACGGCGTCACCTACACGCACCGCTGCAAGCCCGACCCGACCGCCTGGAAGACCTACTGGCGGCGGATCGTCACGGTGATGCGCTCAGTACCCGGGCAGCGGTTCCGCTTCGACTTCACGCCCAACCGCGGCCTGGACGCGATCCCGTGGACCAAGTGCTACCCGGGCGACGACGTGGTCGACATCATCGGCATGGACAGCTACGACCAGCCGGCCGGCGGCACCTTCACCGACTACGTGAGCGAGCCGTACGGGCTGCAGGACCAGGTCGAGTTCGCGGCCCGGCACGGCAAGCCGGTCTCGTACCCCGAGTGGGGCCTGTTCCGGAACGGGGACAACCCGGAGTTCGTGCAGCGGATGGTGGAGTGGATCCGCACCCACGACACCGCGTACCAGACCGTCACCGACTACTGTCCGCACGGGTTCTGGCAGTGCGACCGGAACCCGCGCTCCAGCGCCCGGTTCCGGCAGCTGATGGCCGGCTCCAAGGGCGCGACCACCCCGACCGCCCCGACCCAGCCGCCGGCCCCGGGCACCCCGACCCAGCCGGCCACCCCGGCCACTCCGACCGCCCCGGTGCAGCCGACGGCGCCGGCCTCCCCGTCCCCGGCGGCCTCGCCGACCTTCTCGGGCAGCCCCGCGGCCTCCCCCACCGCGCCGCTCGTGCCGACCGCGCCCACCTCGCCCGCCGCGCCCGCCGCGCCGACGCCGGCGGCCCGGCCCACGACGAGCCCGACCCCGACCACGCTGCCGAGCCCGTCGCGCACGGCCCGGCCCTGGTGGTGGTGGTAGCCGGCCCGGCGGGTCAGCTCCGCCGACGGGCTGCCAAGGCCTCCTTGAGCCTCGGCAGCCGGGTGGTGAGGACGTGCACGGCCGCCTTCCGGGCGCGCACCGCGCCACCCCGGGCGGCGGCCGCCGGGGCCGGGCCGCGCGGGCCGAACAGCAACCGCTCGTTGGGCAGCCGGTCCGGCCGCCAGCGCTGCTTGTACGGCTCCTGGCCGCGCAGCAGGCTGAGCACCGGGATCCCCGCGCCGATCGTCTCGTCCAGCGCCGCGCCGAACAGCAGCCCCGCGATGTCCAGCCGGTCCCGCAGCTTCGGGTGCGCGCCGTACAGGTAGAGGCCGCCGAAGGACGGGCAGAGCAGCAGCAGGTTCACCGCCACCAGCTCGCCCTCCAGCCAGTACTGGTGGACGGCCGCCCGGCCGGTGGCGACCAGGCCGGCGGTGGACTCGTCCAGGTGCCGGGCGAACCGCTCGGTCCGGTGCTCCGGCGTGACGCCGCGGTCCTGCCACTGCAGGAAGTGCAGCCGCAGCAGCCCGTCCAGTGCCTCCGGCACGTCCTCGGGCGCGGTCGAGCGCACCTCCACCCCGGACTCGGCGATCTTGCGCAGCTTGACCCGGCTGCGCTGGGCGGTCTTGCCGGGCACCCGCTTGAGGATCTCGTTCATCGGGACCGCGGGCAGGTACTGGCAGAGCGAGTCGGCGAAGCGGCGGCGCCGGCCGCGCCACTGTTCGAAGACCCGCTGGACGGCCGCCTCCGGGCGGACCTCACGCAGGTCGAGGCTGTGCCAGGGGCGGGTGAGCGGCAGGGCGGCGGCGAACTCGGCGGCCGCGCGCTCGGCGCAGGAGTCGTCGAGCAGGATGTCGGTGTAGTCGATCAGGCCGGCGCCGAGCCCGGTCAGGCCGCCGAGCGGGCCGCGGCGGCGCTGGAACGCGCCCGCGCCGACCAGTCGGCCGTCCCGGCGCACCAGCACCACCAGCAGGGCGCCGGGACGGCCGTACTGGCGCCACCAGGAGCGCTGCCAGACGGCGGCCTGGAAGAAGGTGGCGGTCCCGCAGCGGGTGACCAGGTCGTCCCACTCCTCCGCGAGGGTGTCCAGGGCGTCGTCCTCGCGGCGGAGCTCGGTGGTCCAGCGGGGGCGGCAGGCCTGGGCGGGGAGGCCGGTGGCGGGGGCGGCGGCCTCGGTGCTCATCGGCCGCTCCCGACGGTGGTCCCGGCCGCCTTGGGGCCGGTCTTGGGCTCGGTCTTGGGGTCGGTCTTGGACTTGGCCTCCTTGGCGTCCTTGGCGTCGGCCTCGTCCGTGCCCTTCGCCCGGTCCTTCTCCCTGTCCCGGTCCTTCTCCTTGCCGCCGCTGTCCTTCCCCTCGGGCTCGGCCTCGCCCTTCGGTTCGGCCTTGACCTCGACCTTCACCCCGGCCTTGGCCTTGTCCTCGTCCGCCGGCTCGGCGGCCCGCGGACGCGGGGTGGTCGGGCCGCCCGGCCCGGGCTCGGTGGGTGCGGGCTCGGCGGGCCCGGACACGGGTTCGGCGGTACGGCGGCGGCGGGTCATCATCACCAGCGCCCCGATCAGCACCCCGGCCGCGCCGCCGACCGCCACGTCCAGCTGGGCGGACGGCGTGGTCGGCTTGTCGGGCTCGGCGGCGGCCGCCAGCGGCACCAGCCGGACCCCGGTCTCCTTGCTGCTGACGTTGCCGAAGGCCACCAGCGAGCGGGCCACCGCGTCCGCCGCCAGGACGGCCTCCTGCGGGTTGGCGCCGGTGCCGGTGATCTCGATCATCGGGGCGTCCGGCGAGGTGGTGCCGTGTACCAAGGCCTCCAGGTCGGCCCGGCGGTGCCCGGTCTCGGCGGCGGCCGCCGCGAGCACCTGCGGCTGGCCGGCCAGCCGGCCGTACGCCTGGGCGAAGTTGACCGCGGTGGCGGCCTCCCCGACGTTCTCCGGCACCACGATCACGTAGGAGTTGGCGGCGTACGAGGGCTGGGCCACCGCGGCGTACCCGGCGCCGGCGGCGGCGCCCAGCGGGACCGCGAGGGCCATCGGCCACCAGCGGCGGGCCAGCCGGATGGCGCTTCGGCGCGGATCGGTCATCGGGACTCCTTGGGTATGAGGGCCGCCCGGCCGGCGGCCCGGCGTCTGGGAAGCTCCGGGTCCCGGCTCAAGCGGGGGCCAGGCGGTCGTAGAGGGCGCCGAGGTCGGCGGCGACCCGGACGATGTCGTAGTGGCCGACGGCGGGGGGCCGGGGCAGCGGGTCGGTGCTGAGGTCGTCGAGGTGGCGCAGCTCGCGCAGCGCGGCGGTGTAGGCGGCGGCCTCGGACGGGATCCGGCGGGCCTGCGGGGCGGCGGTGGGCGGCAGTTCGTCCAGCGCCGGGCAGGCGCTGTGCCGGACCGGCAGGCCGGCCGCGAGCCCCTCCAGCACGCCGAGGCCGAAGGTCTCCTCGGTGGAGGGGGCGGCCAGCACGTCGAGGGCGGTGAGCAGTTCGGGCACGTCGTCGCGTTCGCCGGTGAGCCGCACCCGGTCGCGGACGCCGAGTTCGGCGGCCCGCCGCTCCAGGGCGGCCCGTTCCGGGCCCTCGCCGATCAGCACCAGGTGTGCCGCCCGGTCCAGTCCGGCCAGCGCCTCCAGCAGCACCTCGAAGCGCTTGCCGGGGACCAGCCGGCCGACCCCGCCGATCGCCCAGCCGCCCGGCGGCAGGCCGAGCTCGGCGCGCAGCCGGGCCCGGGTGGCGGCCCGGTCGGCGGCCGGGCGGTGGTAGCGGGCGGTGTCGATGCCGTTCGGGATCAGTTCGACCCGGCCCGGCGGGACGCCCCAGGCGTGCAGGGTCTGGGCGACCTGCCGGGAGACCGCGACGGTGGTGGTGCCGAGGCGTTCGGCGGCCAGGTAGAGGCCCTTGACGCCGCGGGTGACCGGGCGGCCCTCGATCACCCCGGCGTGCAGCGAGTGCTCGGTGGCGACCACGGCCCGGACCCCGGCCAGCCGGGCGGCCAGCCGGCCGTACAGCCCGGCCCGGTAGAGGTGGGTGTGCACCACGTCGTACCGGCCGGCCCGGACCAGCCGGGCCAGCCGGGGCAGCGCCCCGAGGTCCCGGTTGCCGCGCATGCCGAGGTGGTGGACGGTGACGCCGTCGGCGCGCAGCGCGGCGGCCACCGTGCCGGGGTTGGTGAGGGCGAGCACCTCGCAGTGCTGGTGGGCCGGCAGGTGGCGGAGCAGCAGCTGGAGCTGGCGCTCGGCGCCGCCGGAGGCGAGGCCGGTGACGATGTGCAGGACCTTCACCGGGAGGCCTCGCCGGTGTTCGCCCGATCGCCGCCGGGGCGGGCGGCGCGGGTGGCCAGCCGGGAGCGGCGGAGTTCGGTGACGGTGTCGCGCAGCCGGTGCCGGCCGCGTTTGGCGCGCAGCCGCCAGGCGCCGTCGCGGTCGCCGACGTAGCAGCGCGGCAGCGCGTACCGGCCGGTGAGCGGGGAGTGCGCGATGGCGCAGGCGTAGTCGTAGCCGGCGTCGCGGACGGCCAGGGTGGCGGCCAGGTCGACGGCGCCGTACGGGTAGCAGAAGCCGGTGACCGGACCGCCGACCACCTCCTCCAGCGCGCGGCGGCTCTCCCGGGTCTGGGTGGCGAGCACGTCGGCGGGCAGTCCGGGCAGGGCCTGGTGGCCGAGGCCGTGCGAGCCGATCTCCCAGCCGGCCGCGGCGAGGTCGGTGACCTCCTGGACGGTGAGCAGGGTCTTCCGGGGGCCCTCGGTGTCCCAGTCGTTCGCGCGGCCGAGCAGGTCGGCGACCACGTACGCGGTGGCGGTGAAGCCGTAGGCCTGGAGGATCGGCACCGCGTAGCGCGCGAAGTCCGCGTAGCCGTCGTCGAAGGTGAGGCCGACCAGCTTGTCGTCCAGGCCGGCCGCCCGGGCCCGCATCAGCTCGCGGACCGAGACGCCGCGCCGGCCGCGCCGGTGCAGCCAGGCGATCTGTTCGGCGAACCGCTCGGGGCTGACCGTGAGCTGGTAGGGGTCCTCCTCCTCGACGGCCACCGAGTGGTACATCAGGATCCACGGCGAGGAGCCCTCGGCGGCGGGGGCCGCGGCGGGCGGGCGTCGGCTTCTGGGCAGCTGGGCCGGTGGCCGTCGGGTGCCGGTGCGCGGTGCGTCGGTGAACGACGGTTCGGTGCGCGGCGGTTCGGTGCGCCGTCCAGTGGCCGCCGGCGCGGCCGGCGCGGCCGGGCGGCGGACGCCCGAGGCGACCGACCGGACGGATCCCCGTTCAGCATCCATGGGGAGGCTTCCCTTCATCGGCGACAGGTGACGGGTTCGGGGCCCGGCCGGGCCCGGCGGCCCGGAGGGCGGCCCGGACGGCGGTCCGGACGGGGCCGCGCACCTCGCGGGCGTCGAGGCCGGCGCCCGCGGCGGCGAAGACCAGCAGCACGGTCAGGCCGCCGAGCGCGGTCGAGAGCAGGGGGTCGCTGGTGAGGCCGGCGGCGGGGGCGCCGAGCGCGGCGGCCGCGGCGGCGGCGACCAGCAGGCGGGCCTGGCCGCCGAGGATCCGCGGCAGGCGCAGCGGGATGCCCCGCAGGACCAGGCCGTGCAGCAGCAGGGCCGCGGTGGTGGTGATGCCGGCCGCGTTGCCGGCGGCCAGGCCGAGGGCGCCGAACCGCGGGGTGGCGAGCAGGCCGACGGTGACGGTGACGACCAGGCCGAAGGCCATCGCGCCGGCCGGGTACCAGTCGAGCAGGCGGCGGCCGCCGTCCTCGGGGCGCGGGTCCCCGGCCCGGCGGACCACCGGGCGGAGCGAGAAGTAGGGGCGGATCATCACGCCGATCAGGGCCTGCGCGGGCACGCCGAAGCTGTAGACCCGGATGACGGCGGCGGTGGCGGCGGTGTCCCGGGGGCCGAACGCGCCGCGTTCGAAGAGCAGCGCGACCATCGAGGGGGCGCAGGCCATCAGGAAGGCGGTGCCGAGCAGGACGACCGCCGCCGCCTGGCCGAGGTCCTTCTCGACCCGGTCGCGGGCGGCGGTGAGGTCCCCGGCGGCGAGCGCCCGGGCGACCAGCGGGAAGGTGACGGTGACGATCAGGATGCCCGCGGTCATGGCGAGTTGGGACACCTTGGCCGCGTAGTTGAGGTGCGAGATGGTGCCGGGCGGCAGGCCCGAGCCGAGGTAGCGCTCGATGAAGACCTGGGCCTGGCGGGTCAGGGTGAACGCGCCGACCGGCAGCAGGGCGAGCGGGATCAGCACCAGGGTGTTGCGGGAGCGGCGGCCGCGGCCGCGGCGGGCGGTGCCGGCGCGCAGTCCGCGCAGGAACGGGCCGACCAGCAGGCCGGCCATCAGCAGGCTGCCGAGGGCGACGCCGATCGCGGCGGAGCGCACACCCCAGATGCCGTGGCAGGTGAGCAGGACGCCGAGGATGCCGAGGTTGTAGGCGACGTAGATGCCGGCCGGGGCGGTGAAGCGGTGGTGGGCGCGCAGCGCGGCGGCCAGGTAGCCGGCCACGCCGAACGGCAGCACGGTGATCGCGGTGATCCGGGTGCAGGTGACGGCGAGGCCGGGGTTGGCCAGGCCGGGGGCGAGCAGCTCGACGAGCTGGGGGGCGCCGAGGGCGGCGCCGAGCGAGAGGGTGGAGAGCGCGAGCAGCAGCCAGGGCAGGGTGGCGCGGACGAGCTGGCGGACCGGGTCGGGGCCGTCGGGGCGTTCCTCGCGGAGCACCAGGGCGAGGGCGAAGGCGGGCACCATGAGGAAGGACATGGCGTCCTCGATGAGCAGCGGTGCGGCGGTCTCCGGGACGGTCCAGGCGACCAGGAAGGCGTCGGTGCCCTGGTTGGCGCCGAAGTAGCGGGCCAGCAGGAGGTCGCGGAGCAGGCCGAGCGCGGAGCCGGCGGCGCTGAGGACGGCGGTGACGCCGAAGGCCTTGGCGAGGAAGCCGCGGCGGGGGACGCCGCTGGGCGAGGAGCCGCTCGGCGCCCGGCGGGGGGCGGGGAGCGCGGGGGTGTCGAGGGCGGTGGGCTGCTCCGTCGTCATGCGCGGACCTCGCGGGGGCGGGCCGCGCGGGCGGCGAGGCCGAGCACGATCGAGGTCAGCACGGTGGTGGTGCCGCCGATGTCGGCGTAGAGGAAGTCGATCAGGACCCAGACGAGCAGGGCGAGCGCGGCGAGGCCGGGGCCTGCCGCGTGGCGGAGGGTGCCGAGGAGCAGGCCGAGGAAGAGCAGGCCGTAGGCGATGAGGCCGATCAGGCCCTGTTCGCTGAGCACCAGGAAGTACATGTTGTGCGGCGAGAGCAGCGGTTCGCGCTGGAAGCCGTGGGTGGCGTCGGCGGTGTCGCTGCCGGAGGAGAGCCGCAACGGGGCGTGGCTGTCCCGCAGTTGCTGGAAGGCCTTGGGGCCGGCGCCGGAGACCGGGTGGTCCTGCCAGATCCGCCCGGCGGTGGCCCACAGGTCGTAGCGGTCGGAGACGGACTGGTCGGGGGCCGCGGAGACGGAGCCGATCGAGGTGAGCCGGTCGGTGACGCCGGAGCCGCCGAGGCCGAAGCCGCCGACCAGGACGACGACGGCGGCCAGGCCGAGGACGGCGCTGCGGACGGCGAGCCGGGCGTCGGCGCGCAGCAGCAGGACGGTGGCGGCCGCGGCGGTGGCGATCCAGCTGCCGCGGCTGAAGGAGACGGCGAGCGGGAGGGCGAGGAAGGCGGCGGCCGCGAACATCGCCCGCCGCAGCCTCGGGTCGCCGCCGGTGCCCCGCTCGCCGAGGGCCAGCGCCAGCGCGGCGAGCAGGCCGAAGCTGACCACCGTGGACATCGCCATGATGTCCAGCGCGCCGAAGGTGCCGACGGCGCGGATCGGGCGGCCGGCGTAGGAGGCGCCCGTTCCGGTGAGGAACTGGTGGACGCCGACCACGCCCTGGATCAGCGCGGCGGCCACGAAGGAGCCGAGCACCAGCCGCTGGTCGGTGCGGTCGCGCAGGGCGCACAGCACCGCGGCCGGGACCAGGACGAAGACCTGGGTGAGCCGGACGAAGCCGGTGAGGCTGGTCGCCGGGTCGATCGAGCCGACGGTGGCGACCGCGGCGGCGGTCACCACCGCGCCGAACCGGACGGCGTCGGCCCGGCCGATCGCGGGGGCCCGGCCGCGCAGCAGGTGCACGGCGGTGAGCGCGACCAGGGCGAGCGAGGCCAGGTCGGCGGCGGTGATGTGGACGGCGGCCGCGACGTCCTTCTCGCCGGTGGGGACGCAGACCAGCAGCACGGTGGCGGCGGCCAGCAGGCTGGGCCGCCGGTCGAGCGCGGCCCCCGCACGCCGTAACAGGCTTGCCGGACGCGGGGTTTCGGCGAGGGTCAGGGCCACGGCGTTGATCAGCTCCCGTCCGGGTGGAGCATGAGGGCCGCGGTGCGGCACAGGATCTTGACGTCCTGCCAGAGGCTCCAGCTCTCGATGTAGCGGTTGTCGAAGCGGGCCCGGTCCTCGATCGAGGTGTCGCCCCGCAGTCCGTTGACCTGGGCGAGGCCGGTGAGGCCGACCGGGACGCGGTGGCGGTCCGCGTACTCGGGGTAGGCCTGGCTGAACCGCATGACGAAGTAGGGGCGTTCGGGGCGCGGGCCGACCAGGCTCATGTCGCCGCGCAGCACGTTCCACAGCTGCGGGAGCTCGTCGAGGGAGCTGCGGCGCAGCAGCCGGCCGACGGCGCCCATCCGGTGGTCCTGGGCGATGTTCCAGCGGGTGGCGGACTCGTGCTCGTTGCTCGGGCGCAGGGTGCGGAACTTGAGGACGGTGAAGACCCGGCCGTCGAGTCCGGTGCGCTGCTGGCGGAAGAGGACGCCGGGGCCGGTGTCGAAGCGGACGGCGAGCGCGCAGAGGGCGAGCACGGGGGACAGCAGCAGCAGGCCGAGGCCGGCGGCGGTGATGTCGAGGGTGCGCTTGGCGAGCCAGCCGGGGCGGCGGGTCGCGGCGCGGCCGACCCGTAGACAGGGGAAGCCCCAGAGGTGGTCGGCGCCGGCCAGCGGTCCGGCGCCGAGCGAGCCGTACTCGCGCAGGGCGGGGACCAGCCAGACCTGGCAGCCGAGCCGGGCGGCGTCCCGCAGGGCGGCGGCGGTCTCGGCCTCGTCGGCGGCGCCGGCGGTGGCGACCACGTGGTGGACGCGGTGGCGGCGGATCTCGCGTTCGAGGACCTCGCGGCCGCCGAGCACCGGCAGGTCGGTGTCGCCGGCGAGCAGCGGCGGGTCGGGGTCGAGGAAGCCGACCGGGCGCATGCCGTACTCGCGGCGCTCGCTGAGGGCGGCGGCGACCCGGCGGCCGAGCCGGCCGGCGCCGAGCACCAGGACGGGGCTGGGCCGGCTGCGGCGGATCCGGCGGACCAGGTGGTAGAGCAGGGCGCGGCCGCAGACGGCGAGCAGCAGCTGGGTGCCGAGCAGGACGGTGAGCCGGGCCGGGGTGGCGGGGCCGGAGTCGGGCCAGTGGCCTTCGAGGCAGCCGGCCAGGCTGATCGCGAAGGCGGCGGCGACCACGGCCCGCGCGGTGAGGGCGGGCAGTTCGTCGAGGACGGACAGGGTGAGCCGGGTGCGGTAGAGGCCGCCGGCGAGGTTGAGCACGAGGAGCAGCGGCAGCAGGGCGGCGACGCCGAGCAGCGGGGCGACCCGGACGGCGGGGTCCAGGGCGCGGTTGGCGATCCCGGTGGCGGTGCACAGGGCGAGGGCGTCGACGGCGACCAGGGCGACGGGCAGCGCGAACCTGACGCGGACCGGGCGGCGGTGCCGGCGGGCCGGCAGGGCGCTGCGGGTCTGGGCCGAGCGCGCCGGGCGGTCGAGCAGCCCGGTCGCGGGTGGGCGCGGGCCGGACAGGGGCCGGCCGGGCCTTGGCACGCTGTCGTGGTCAATGGTCATCAGCGCACGAACTCCCCTGCTGTGTGCCCGGGGTGACGGCGTCCCGGCACCGGATGGGCCGGGGCGGCCGTCCCGGCCCGGTGGGCTCGGTCCTGACAGCACCTGCTGCCGTTGACGGCTTCCGATTTTCTCGCGAATTCCCGGCGTGAAATCGAAACGATGCAGGCGAAATCAGACGTTACCGAACACCGACTGGATTGCTGGAAGCTGACTTGCCATTTCATTCCAGCCGCCCATTAATAGGAAGATCTGATTTACCCCCTCGTCCACAACCGGGTGAGGGTGCGAATACGGCGGCGCCTGAGCGGCGGCCATTCACGGCATGTGAAACGATCAGATGCGCTGCGGGACACGGGCGCGACGCCGCCCGGCCGCCGGTCCGGCGCCCAGCAAATCCCGGTAGATCGCGTCCACTTGTTCGACCACCGAGCGAACATCATGGCGGGCTGCGGCGTGCTCGCGCAGACGGGCACCGCGTCGCTCGCACTCGATCGGATCGGACAATGCCTCCGCCATTCGGGTGACGAGCGCGGCGACGTCCTCCGGCGGCACCACGGCGGACGCGCGTTCGGACGGCGGCAGGCACTCGCGGGCCCCGGGCACATCGGTCAGCAGCACCGGACGGCCGGCCGCCATCGCCTCCAGCGGGGCCAGCGCCATCCCCTCCCAGCGGGACGGCAGCACCACCAGGTCGGCCGCGGCCAGCCAGGGCCGGGGGTCGGCGACGTCCCCGACCAGCCGGACCCGGGACGGCTCGGCCGACTCCCGGACCAGACCGGCCAGCCGGGTCTCCTCCGGGCCGCCGCCGACCAGCGCCAGCCGGGCCGCCGGGACCAGGCGCTGCACCTCGGGCCAGGCGGCGAGCAGCACGTCCTGCCCCTTCTGCCGGCAGAGCCGGCCCACGCAGACCGCCAGCGGGGCGTCCAGCTCCAGGCCGAGGGCGATCCGGGCGGCCCGGCGCTCGGCGGGCGCGTAGTGGCGCACGTCCACGCCGTTGGGCACCACCGCCCAGTCGGCGTGCAGACCGGCCGCGACGCCGTCGGCCCGCTCCTGGACCGAGACGCAGAGCAGGCGGTGCGCCCAGCGGGTCGCGTACCGCTCCCAGCGCAGGGTGGCCGCGGCCAGCGCGCCGTCCACGGCGGCGAAGGACCAGGCGTGCGGCTGGAAGACGGTCGGCACCGCGCCGCGCACGGCCAGCCGGCCGGCCAGTCCGGCCTTGGCGCTGTGCAGGTGGAGCATGTCCGGGGCGGCCGCCCGGACGATCCGGCGCAACCGCCAGGCCTCGGCCGCGGTGGCCGGGCCGGGCGAGCGCCGGGCCGGCCAGTCCTGGACCAGCGCGCCGACCGCCGCGGCCTCCTCGGCCAGCCGGCCGCCGCCCGGACAGGCGACCAGCACCCGGTGGCCCGCCTCGCGCTGGCCCCGGACCAGGTCCACCACGACGCGGGCCACTCCACCGTCGACGGGCTGCGAAATGTGAAGGATCGTCATATGCACGGCGGCGAGCCTAGGGTGGCCGCACCGTGCCGGGGGGTCGTCCTCACCCGCACGTGGCGGGGCGTCCACCCGTACGGCGCGGCACTCGTACGGGTGGACGGACGCGTCGAACGGCCGGTCGGGTCGGGGCCGGGGTCAGCGGACCTCGGCGGCCAGGTTGGCGAGCACCTGGTCGTGGATCCGGTTCAGGCCCTTCGGCGCGAAGGTGCGCTCGAAGAAGCCGCCGATGCCGGTCGCGCCGGTCCAGGTGGCCGTGACGGTGACCTTCGACCGGCCCTCGCCGGCCGCCGCCACGGTCCAGGTGATCACCATGCTGGAGTTGGCGTCCTTCTCCACCAGCTGGTCCGGCTGCGGCGCCGAGACGGTGAACAGGCAGTCGCGGATCCGCTTCTCGGTGGCCTGGAGCTTCCAGTGCACCTGGGTGCCCGCGCCGGTGCCGCCGACCCGGACCTCGTACTCGCTGTACTGCGCGGGCAGCAGCTTGGGGCGGGTCACCTGGTAGTCGGCGAGCGCCTCGTAGACCCGCTCGGGGGCCGCGTCGTAGACCCGCTCGGTGGTGGCCTGCACCTGTCCCATGGTCGTGCTCCTTGTGCGATTCGTGCGAAGTCCCGGCGCCGTGAGGTCGTCCGGGGTACCGGCAAGCCAACCACAGCGGCCCGCGCACACCGGCCCGTGCCCTCCGCCGCCCCCGCCCCGGACCCAGGCATTAGGGTGGCCGGTGTGCTCGATCAGGTGACAGCAGTGCGCTACGTCGACCCGCTGCGGGCCGGCGGTTCGGTGCCGGGCGTGGTGGAGACCGACGACCTGGGTACCTACGTGGTCAAGTTCACCGGGGCCGCCCAGGGCCGCAAGGCGCTGGTCGCGGAGGTGATCGTCGGCGAGCTGGCCCGGCGGCTCGGCCTGCCGGTGCCCGAACTGCGGCTGGTCGACTTCGACCCGGCGGTCGCCGACGGCGAGCCGGACCCCGAGATCCAGGACATCCTGCGGGCCAGCCGCGGGCTCAACCTCGGCATGGACCTGCTGCCCGGCGCCCGCGACTTCAAGCCCGGGATGATCGAGGTCGACCCGGTCACGGCCGGCCGGGTGGTCTGGCTGGACGCGCTCACCGGCAACGTCGACCGGACCGTGCACAACCCCAACCTGATGGTCTGGCACGGCCGGCTCTGGCTGATCGACAACGGCGCCGCACTGATCTTCCACCACCGCTGGTCCGCCGCCGAGGCGGCCGTCGGCAAGGCGTACGACCTCAGCGCCCACGCCCTCGGCGGGTACCGGCCGGACGTCCGGCTGGCCGACGAGGAGCTCGGGCCGCAGGTCACCGTCGATCTGCTGGAGGAGGTGCTGGCACTCGTGCCGGACGCCTGGCTGGCCGACGAGCCGGGCTTCGACTCGGTCGAGCGGCTGCGGCACGCCTACGTCACCCACCTGGCGGCCCGGGCGGTGCTCTCCCCCGAGTGGCTGCCGGCCGGGTTCGCGACGCCCGAGCAGCTGCGCGAGGCGGAGCGGCGGCAGGCCGCGCGCAGCCGGGCCGGCCGGCCCGCCTGGCTCCAGGAGGTACCGGACCTGCACGGCAAGCCCTCGGTGGAGACGGTCTGGGAGCACCACTTCGATTGAGCCCCGGTGGGCCCTGGTGGGCGGACATGCCGAAGGGGAGCGGGACGTGTGTCCCGCTCCCCTTCGTTTCAGTGCGTCAGTGGCTCAGTGGCGCGTCAGCGCCACCACTGGACCGCCTTCTCGGCGTTGATGATGCCCGCGCCGTAGAAGCCGTTGTCGTCCGCGCCGCCCTCGCAGGTGGCGGCCCACTCGCCGGCACCGCCCGGGTTGTACGGGCCCGACGGGCAGGCGTGCGACTCGGCCTGGCTGGTGAGCATCTCGGTCAGCTCGTCCGCGCTGGCCCACGGGAAGGTGCTGGCCAGCAGGGCGAGCACGCCGGCGGCGTGCGGGGAGGCCATCGAGGTGCCCTGCATGTAGCCGTACTTGCCACCGGGGATGGTGGACAGGGTGCGGCCGTTCTTGTCCGGGGTGTCCGGGATCTGGTAGCGGCGGTCGCCACCGGGGGCGGCCACGGTGACCTTGCCCTTGCCGTAGCTGGAGTAGTACGACTTGTCGCCGTTGACGCCCACCGAGGAGACCGCGACCACGCCGTCGAGCTCGGTCGGCAGGTTCAGGCAGTCCTGGGTGATCGGGCGCTCGGCCGGCGTGGTGTCGTCCGGGCTGGCGACGTCCTTGGTCTTGTGGGCCAGGTCGATGTTCTCGTTGCCGGCCGCGGCGACGTTGAGGACGCCCTTGCGCTGCGAGAACTCGACGGCGCGGCGGACGGCGGTGGTGATCGCCGCCTGGTCCGCGTCGTTCTGGCAGTTGAACATCCACGGGTCGACGAAGTAGCTGTTGTTCGTGACCTTGAACTTGTGCTCACCGGCCCAGACGAAGCCGCAGATGGCGTACTCCGGGTAGATGAAGCCGCCGTCGTCGACGACCTTGACCGCGGCCAGCTTGACGTTCGGGGCGATGCCCTCGATGCCCTTGCCGTTCTTGGCGGCGGCGATGGTGCCGGCCACGTGGGTGCCGTGGTCACCGTCGACACCCGGCTGCCAGGCGTCCCAGGCGGTGTTGGGCTTGCCGCCGTCGATGCAGGAGACCGACTGCGAGGCGTCGATGTTGGCGGCGAGGTCCTCGTGCTTGCCGTCGATGCCGGAGTCCAGCACGCCGACGGTCACCTTGTTGCTGCCCAGGGACAGCTTGTGGGCCTTGTCGACGCCGATCTGGCGCATGTCCCACTGGTTGGCCCAGTAGGGCTCCTCGCCGGCGGCGGGGGCGGCGGTCGGCTCGGCGGCGACCTCGGCCTTCTGGCTCTCGGCGGCGACGATGCCCTTGGTGCGGCTGGCACCGACCGACTCGACGCCCTTGGCCTGCCGCAGCTTGGCGGCGAACTTGGTGTCGTTCGAGCGGGCGATCACCACGCCGATCTGCTCGTAGGAGTACACCACGGTGCCGCCGAGGGTCTGGATCGCCTTCTCGACCTTCTGCACCTGGCCGTGGTTGGCCTTGGTGTTGACGACGTAGCTGAGCAGCGGACCGGTCGTCGGCTCGGCCCCGGCCGCGGCGACGGCGGTGCCGGACGGCAGCGCGAGGGCGCCGGCGGTGGCGAGGACGAGGCCCACCGCCGCATACCGGGTCCGGCTGATCCGAGGAACACTCATAGGGGTTGGCCCTCCCGAGTCGTCATGCAGCAGCTGCGGTTTGGCAGGTGCAAGTGGAATGATCGGGACGCTAGTGAACAAGTGTTGCAATCCGCAAGAGGTAGACATCGAATCGTCACAACCCGGCCACTTACGGAAGGTATGACTCCGCTTCTGCTGGGCATAGCGTGTGACGATCAGACCGCGGCAGAGAACAAGGGCCACCGGCGAGCGATCCTAGCGAGCCCCGGGGGCCGCAAGCAGGCGGTGGACGCGGCCGGAAGCCGCCACTGGCGGACTGCCGCCACCCCGGACCGGCGGATCCCGGTCGGGCGGGGGCGGTCAGAGCACGTACAACCGGCGGGCGTTGTCGGCCGCCACCCGGCGGGCCAGCCGCTCGGCGTCGGCCGCCGTGCAGGCGCCGTCGGCGCGCCAGTCGTCCAGCAGCACGCCCAGGCCGTGCCGGAACTGGGCGGCGCCGACCAGGTACAGCTCCGGCAGGCCGTAGGCGTCGGTGGAGAACAGCACTTTGCCGAACGGGGCCAGCTCCAGCATCTCGCCGAGCACCGCGGCCGCCCGGGGGCCGACGTAGGAGGTGGTCAGCCCGAGGTCGGTGTACACCAGCGGGAAGGCCTGGGCCAGCCAGGCCGCCTGCCGGTGGTAGGGGTAGCCGTGCAGCAGCACCAGCGGGACGCCGCTCGGCTCGGCGGCGCGCACGAAGTCGGCCAGCAGCGAGGGGTCGGCCCGGTGCAGGGTGAGGTCCGGATCGCCGAAGCCGGTGTGCAGCTGGAGCGGCAGCCGGAGTTCGGCGCCCACCTCCAGCCCGGCCCAGAGCAGTTCGTGCAGCAGCACCGGGTCGGTGAGCCGGCCGCCCCCGGCGTGCGAGTGCGCCGCCGCGGCCGCCGCCACCTCGGCCGGGGCCGGGCGCTCGGCGGGCACCGCCAGGCCGGTCCGGTAGGCCACCACCGACTTGAGCGCGACCGCGCCGGCGGCCGCTTCGGCCAGCGCCTCGCGGACCGCCCGGGCCCAGTCGCCCGGCGCGGCCGCGACCGTCTCGGCGACCGACTCCAGCCGGACCACCTCGCGCACCCGGGCGCCGGCCGCCTCGGCGAACTCGCCGAGCGGCAGCAGCGGATGGCCGGCCGCGCCGGTCAGCCCGGTGTCCACCAGGCAGGTGTGCAGCCCGGCGGCGGCCAGCAGCCGGCGGGTGGCCTCGGGCGCGCCGAGCTCGCGCCGCCGGGCCAGGTACTCCTCGGCGGGGGCGTGCGCGGGCAGCCCGAGCGCGGGCGGGCACCAGCGGCGGACGGCGAGGCCGAGCGCGCTGTCGAACGGCGAGCCGCCGGGCGCGGGCGGCCGGTCGGACTCGGTGAGCAGCCCCGCCAGGGCGTCGTCGGCGAGCTCGGCGGTCAGCACGCTGTGGCAGTGGTGGTCGACCAGCGCGGGAAGGTCCACGGCCTAGGACCGCCGGCGGGTGACGAGGGCGAGTCGCTCGGGGAGGTCCACGCCGCTAGTACCGCCAGCGGGTGGCGGCGGCGAGCCGCTCCGGGGGCGTGTCGGCGTACTGCTCGCTCTCCGCCTGGCGGACAGCCAGCACCGCCTCGTACAGCGGCTCGCCGAGCGCCTCGCGCAGCGTCGCCGACTTGCGGTAGGCGGCGATCGCCTCGGCCGGGCCGGCCGGCAGCCGGGGGACGGTGCCGGGTGCGGCGGCGGCCGGGTCCCCGGTGAACTCCGGTGGCAGCGCGAGCCGTTGGTCCAGCCCGGCGAGGCCGGCGGCGATCACCGCGCCGATCGCCAGATAGGGGTTGGCGGTGGCGTCGAAGCACTTGATCTCGGCGTTGGCGGCGGTGGCGCGCTCGCCGGTGGAGCCGGTGACCAGCCGGAGCGCGGCCTCCCGGTTCTCCAGGCCCCAGCACTGGTAGGCGCCGGCCCAGTGCGAGGGGACCAGCCGCAGGTAGCCGGCCGGGCTGGAGCAGCCGAGCACCAGCAGTTCGGGCAGCGCGCCGAGCACCCCGGCCAGGAACCCCTCGGCCTCGGCGGTCAGCCCGTGCGGACCGGGGCCGCCGTGCGCGAGGTTGCGCCCGTCCCGCCAGAGGCTGAGGTGGAGGTGGCCGCCGTTGCCGACCGAACCGGCCTCGACCACCGGGGCGAAGGAGGCCCGCAGGCCGTGCCGGGCGGAGACGGCGCGGACGGTCTGCCGGATCAGCACCGAGGTGTCGGCGGCCTCGACCGGGCCCTCGGGGGCGACCGAGACCTCGAACTGCCCGGCCGCGTACTCGGGGTGGACCTGGAGCACGGTCAGCCCCTGCTCGCCGAGCGCGCGCAGCAGGTCGCGCAGGTAGTCGGAGAGGTCGATGAGCCGCTGCATGCCGTAGGCGGGACCGGCGGTCGGGTAGCGGGGCTCCTCCTCCGGCGGGCCGGCCAGCGCGACCACCCACTCGACCTCGATCCCGGCCTTGAGGGTGAGCCCGCGCTCGGCGGCGGCGGCGACCATCCGGCGGGCGAACAGCCGCTGGCAGCCCGGGTGCGGCGGGCCGGCCTGGGTGTAGCGCTCGCCCGGGGCCCAGGCCCAGCCGGGCTGGGCGGCCAGCGGGACCAGCCGCTCGACGTCGGGGTGGAGCCGGAGGTCGCCGGTGGGGCCGCCGATCAGCGGGCTGGAGACGATGGTGTCGTCGGCCAGGAAGACGTCGAAGCAGGGGGCCGCGCCGATCCCCCACTGCGCCGCGTGCACCAGCCCGGTGAGCGGGACCGCCTTGACCCGGGCGATGCCGGCGTTGTCCACCCAGGTGACGGCGACCGCCTCGACCCCGGTGGCGCGCAGCCGCTCGACCGCCGCCTGCGCGCGCGCCGCCCGGTCCGCGCGCGGCGGCGGCGCGGCACCGTCGAGCGCCCCGCCGGCGGACCCGGCGGAGGACCCGCCGAGGGGCTCGGCGGACGGCTCGGCGGACGGCTCGGGACGGCCCGCGGCAACGGTTCCAGTGCTCATGTCCCTCATGCTGCCCCGGCACGCCCTCTTGCGTAACTCCCCTATCGAGTGGTCCGAACGGACGTCCGTCCACCCCGTCACCCACACGAGCGAAGGTGGCTCGTTCACCCCCTTCCTACTGCTCGGTAACTTCGCTACAGTGGCGGGCACGCACCACCGTCGGGCTTCGGGAGCCGCACCGACGGGGGCGTCGCCACGGCATGCGGGAATCGCGCGGACCGGGCGGCGCGTGGCGGTGCGCTCGTTCACCTTCACCGGTCGGTGCCGCGGATCGCGGCCGGAGCCGGGTCTTCTCCTCTGTCTTCAGAGTTTCAGCGTCGCTTCCTTCACGTCGAGCGCCTGAGTACCACGGCACACCCGCAGCACCGCCGGAGCGGACCGGCGGCTGCGCGGTGGCCGCAACCGTCATCTCCCCAGCCCCGCACGCGGACCCTCCTCCGGAGGCGTGTCCGCCGGAGCGCGCGCGGGCCTTCCATGACAAGGAGTCAGGACAATGGAGCGTCCCTTCCCCACGGTCGCCGTGGTCGGGCTCGGCACGATGGGTGCCGGCGTCGCCGTGGCGGTCGCCAAGAGCGGCCGCCGGGTGATCGGCATCGAGGCCGACGAGGCCTCCGCCGCCCGGGCGCTGGCCCGGATCGAGGAGGCGACCGCGCACGCGGTGGCCCGGGAGCGGCTCACCGCCGAGGAGCGGGCCGGACTGCTCGCCCGGATCTCGGTCGGCTCCGCGCTGGACGCCGCCGCCGCGGCCGACCTGGTGATCGAGGAGGTGCCGGAGCGGCTGGAGCTCAAGCGCGAGCTCTTCGCCGAGCTGGACCGGATCTGCCCGCCGGAGACGGTGCTGGCCACCGGCACCACCGCGCTGTCGGTGACCCGGATCGCCGCCGCCACCGCCCGCCCGGACCGGGTGCTCGGCCTGCACTTCTTCAACCCGGTGCACACCATGAAGCTGGTCGAGGTGGTGCGCACCGTGCTCACCACCCCGCGGGTGGCCGAGGACGCCGCGGCGTTCGCCCGGGACCTCGACAAGGAGCCGGTGGCGGCCGGCGACCGGGCCGGCTTCGTGGTCAACGGGCTGCTCTTCGCCTACCTGAACCAGGCCGCCGCGATGTACGAGTCCCGGTACGCCACCCGGGAGGACATCGACGCCGCGATGCGGCTCGGCTGCGGCCTGCCGATGGGCCCGCTGGCGCTGCTCGACCTGATCGGCGTGGACACCGCCCGGACCGTCCTGGAGGCGATGTACGAGCAGTCCCGGGACCGGCTGCACGCGCCCGCGCCGATCCTCGGCCAGTTGGTCTCGGCCGGCCTGCTGGGCCGCAAGACCGGCCGCGGCTTCTACACCTACGAGGCACCCGGCTCGTCCAGGGCCGTCGACGCCCAGACCGGGCCCGCCCGGCCGGACCTGCCCGGCCGCGAGGTGCGCACCGTCGGCGTGTGCGGCTCGGGCACCATGGCCACCGGCATCGTCGAGGTGTTCGCCAAGGCCGGGTACCCGGTGCTGCTGGCCGCCCGCAGCCAGGAGAAGGCGGAGACCGCCAAGGCGCAGCTGGCCCGGTCGCTGGAGCGCTCGGTGGCCAAGGGCCGGCTGAGCGAGGAGCAGCGGGACGCCGCGCTGGCGCTGGTCACCCCGGTCGGGCAGTACGGCGAGCTGGCCGAGGTGGACCTGGTGGTCGAGGCGGTGGCCGAGGACCTGGCGGTCAAGCGGGAGCTGTTCGCCACCCTGGACAAGATCGTGAAGCCGGGCGCGGTGCTGGCCACCACCACCTCCTCGCTGCCGGTGATCAGCTGCGCCTCGGCCACCTCGCGGCCGCAGGACGTGATCGGGATGCACTTCTTCAACCCGGCGCCGGCGATGAAGCTGGTCGAGGTGGTGTCCACGGTGCTGACCGCGCCGGACGTCACCGCGACCGTGCTGGAGCTGTGCGCGAAGGTGCGCAAGCACCCGGTGGAGTGCGGCGACCGGGCCGGGTTCATCGTGAACGCGCTGCTCTTCCCGTACCTGAACGACGCGGTGCGGATGCTCCAGGAGCACTACGCGACGGTGGACGACATCGACACCGCGATGAAGCTCGGCTGCGGCTACCCGATGGGCCCGTTCGAGCTGCTGGACGTGGTCGGCCTGGACGTGTCGCTGACCATCGAGCAGGTGCTGCACCAGGAGTTCCGCGAGCCGGGGCTGGCCGCGGCGCCGCTGCTGGAGCACCTGGTGGCGGCGGGCTGCCTGGGCCGCAAGACCGGCCGCGGTTTCCGCGACCACGCGCGCCGATGACCACGCCGTCGCCCTACGGGGCCCAGCCCGGCCGGCCGCCGGTGCCGTCGGAGCGGGCCGGCTGGGGGCCGGGCGCGGTCTCCGCGCACTGGCCCAGACCGGCGGTGAGCGGCCCGGTCGCCCCGGTGCGCCGGGGAAGGCCCGCGGTCCCGGCGCCGGGGACGTGTAGCGTTCCGGCCATGGATCGGGTTCAGTCACTCTCCCCGCAGCACTCCGCCCCCGCGCGGGACGGCCGGCCGGCCGGGACCGGGTCGGGGGGCCAGGAGGGGGGCCCGGGCGGTCGCCGGGCGGCGGCGCAGCGCCAGCAGATGCGCCAGGACCTGGCCAGCGCGGCGATGGAGCTGTTCGCCTCGCAGGGCTACGAGGAGACCACGGTCGACCAGATCGCGGCGGCCGCCGGGGTGGCCCGGCGGACCTTCTTCCGGTACTTCCGGTCCAAGGAGGAGGCGATCTTCCCGGACCACGACGACACCCTGGTCCGGGTGGCCGACCTGCTGGCGAGCGCCGAGCCGGAGGAGCACCCGCTGGACGTGGTGTGCCGCGGCATCAAGGAGGTGCTGCGGATGTACGCCTCCACGCCCGGGGTGTCGGTGGCCCGGTACCAGCTGATCCGTCAGGTGCCGGCGCTGCGCGAGCGGGAGATCGCGGTGGTGGCCCGGTACGAGCGGCTGTTCACCCGCTACCTGCTGGGCCGGTTCGACACCGCGGAGGAGATCCCGACGGGCTGGCAGCGCGGCGGCGAGGACGACTCGATGCTGGCCGAGGTGTCGGCGGCGGCCGTGGTCGCGGCGCACAACCACGTGCTGCGGCGCTGGTTGCGGGCGGGCGGCCGGGGTGACGTGGAGGCGCAGCTGGACCACTCCTTCGAGGTGATCCGGCGGACCTTCTGGGCGTCCAGCACGCCCGGCGCGCGGCGCCGCGGTGCCCTGGTGGCACCCGGTGCCAGTGGGACGGAGGCGGAGGGGGTGGCCGCGAGCGCACTGAGTGCCAGCCCCGGGGGTGAGGTGCTCATCACAGTCGCCCGCACCGATGCTCCGCTGGACCTCGTGGTGGACTCCATCCGGGCCGCGCTGGAGGACGCCAAGCGCGCCTGACCGCCTGCGTTTTCGCAGGTCGAGGCGGGTTCAAGGGCCCGTGCCGAATCCTCGGCACGGGCCCTTCGCATGCCCGCGCGGGGCCGTCCGGAGGCCGTCCGGGCGGGCCGGAATTCGTGACACCCGGTGTCTTTACGAGTGGCACAGGGTGCCACTACCTTGTTACCCACCAGTCGCGGCGCCGCGGCTCCCCACCTCGGCGCGCCGCGGACCGGCGCTCCCCCACCCCGGGAGCGACGCCCAGCAGTGCCAGGCCCACCAGCCACCCAATCCACCACCCATCTCAGCGAAGCCGGTGTCCGCTCCCGGCTCCCCCAGACGCCCTGTGCCCCTCACACAGGTACGCCTTCGGAGGCAGCCATGAAGGAAATCCTCGACGCGATCCTCAGCACCGACAGCACCTCGGCGGACTTCGCCGCGGTCAAGCTGCCGGAGTCCTACCGAGCGGTGACGCTCCACAAGGACGAGGAGCAGATGTTCGCGGGCCTCGACAGCCGCGACAAGGACCCTCGCAAGTCCCTTCACCTCGACGAGGTGGCCCTGCCCGAGCTGGGCCCGGGCGAGGCCCTGGTCGCCGTCATGGCGAGCGCCGTCAACTACAACACCGTGTGGAGCTCGATCTTCGAGCCGGTCTCCACCTTCGGCTTCCTGGAGCGCTACGGCCGGCTCTCCCCGCTCACCAAGCGCCACGACCTGCCGTACCACGTGCTCGGCTCGGACCTGGCCGGCGTGGTGCTGCGCACCGGCGCCGGGGTCAACGCCTGGAAGCCGGGCGACGAGGTGGTCGCGCACTGCCTGTCCGTCGAGCTGGAGTCCTCGGACGGCCACAACGACACGATGATGGACCCGGAGCAGCGGATCTGGGGCTTCGAGACCAACTTCGGCGGCCTGGCCCAGCTGGCCCTGGTGAAGACCAACCAGCTGATGCCCAAGCCGGCCCACCTGACCTGGGAGGAGGCCGCCTCCCCCGGCCTGGTCAACTCCACCGCGTACCGCCAGCTGGTCTCGCAGAACGGCGCGGGCATGAAGCAGGGCGACAACGTGCTGATCTGGGGCGCCAGCGGCGGCCTCGGCTCGTACGCCACCCAGTACGCGCTGGCCGGCGGCGCCACCCCGATCTGCGTGGTCTCCAACGACCAGAAGGCCGAGATCTGCCGGGCGATGGGCGCCGAGGCGATCATCGACCGCTCCGCCGAGGGCTACAGGTTCTGGAAGGACGAGCACACCCAGGACCAGCGCGAGTGGAAGCGCTTCGGCGGGAAGATCCGCGAGCTGACCGGCGGCGAGGACGTCGACATCGTCTTCGAGCACCCGGGCCGGGAGACCTTCGGCGCCAGCGTGTACGTCACCCGCAAGGGCGGCACCATCGTCACCTGCGCCTCCACCTCCGGCTACATGCACCAGTACGACAACCGCTACCTGTGGATGTCGCTCAAGCGCATCGTCGGCTCGCACTTCGCCAACTACCGCGAGGCCTGGGAGGCCAACCGCCTGGTGGCCAAGGGCAAGATCCACCCGACCGTGTCCAAGGTGTACTCGCTGGACCAGACCGGCCAGGCCGCGCTGGACGTCCACCAGAACAAGCACCAGGGCAAGGTCGGCGTGCTCTGCCTGGCCCCGGAGGAGGGCCTGGGCGTGCGCGACGCCGAGCTGCGCGAGAAGCACCTGCCCGCCATCAACCGCTTCAGGAACATCTGACATGGCCGACCGCGACCGCCCCTGGCTGATGCGCACCTACGCCGGGCACTCGACGGCGAAGGACTCCAACGCGCTGTACCGGCGGAACCTGGCCAAGGGGCAGACCGGCCTCTCCGTCGCCTTCGACCTGCCGACCCAGACCGGCTACGACTCCGACCACATCCTCGCCCGCGGCGAGGTCGGCCGGGTCGGCGTGCCGGTGGGCCACGTCGGCGACATGCGGACCCTGTTCGACGGCATCCCGCTCGAACAGACCAACACCTCGATGACGATCAACGCCACCGCGATGTGGCTGCTGGCGCTCTACCAGGTGGTCGCCGAGGAGCAGGGCGCCGACATCGCCAAGCTCACCGGCACCACCCAGAACGACATCGTCAAGGAGTACCTGTCGCGCGGGACGCACGTCTTCCCGCCCGGCCCCTCGGTCCGCCTGATCACCGACATGATCGCCTACACGGTCGGGAACATCCCGAAGTGGAACCCGATCAACATCTGCAGCTACCACCTCCAGGAGGCCGGGGCCACCCCGGTCCAGGAGATCGCCTACGCGATGTGCACGGCGATCGAGGTGCTGGACGCCGTCCGCGACTCCGGCCAGGTGCCGGCCGAGCGGATGGGCGAGGTGGTCGCCCGGATCTCCTTCTTCGTGAACGCCGGCGTGCGGTTCGTCGAGGAGATGTGCAAGATGCGCGCCTTCGCCCGGCTCTGGGAGAAGGTCACCCGGGAGCGGTACGGCATCGAGGACGCCAAGCAGCGCCGGTTCCGCTACGGCGTCCAGGTCAACTCGCTCGGCCTGACCGAGGCGCAGCCGGAGAACAACGTCCAGCGGATCGTGCTGGAGATGCTCGCCGTCACGCTCTCCAAGGACGCCCGCGCCCGCGCCGTCCAGCTGCCCGCCTGGAACGAGGCGCTCGGCCTGCCCCGCCCGTGGGACCAGCAGTGGTCGCTGCGGATCCAGCAGGTGCTCGCCTACGAGTCCGACCTGCTGGAGTACGGGGACATCTTCAACGGCTCCGAGGTGATCGAGGCCAAGACCGCCGAGCTGCTGGCCGGCGCCGAGGCGGAGATCGCCAAGGTGCTGGAGATGGGCGGGGTCATCCCGGCCGTCGAGTCCGGCTACCTCAAGTCCAACCTGGTCTCCTCGCACGCCGCCCGGCGGGCCCGGATCGAGTCCGGCGAGGACAAGATCGTCGGGGTGAACTGCTTCGACACCACCGAGGAGAGCCCGCTCACCGCGGACCTCGACACCGCGATCATGGTCGTCGACCCGGCCTCCGAGCAGTCCGTGCTGGCCGCCCTGGAGGCCTGGCGCGGGCAGCGCGACGAGGCCGCCGCGCTGCGCGCCCTGGAGGAGCTCAAGGCCGTCGCGGCGACCGGCGAGAACCTGATGCCGGCCACCCTGGCCTGCGCCCGCGCCGGGGTCACCACCGGCGAGTGGTCCTTCGCCCTGCGCGAGGTGTTCGGCGAGTACCGGGCGCCCACCGGCGTCGGCGGCGCCCCGGTCGCGGTCGCGGCCGAGCCCGGCGGCGAGCTGGCCGCGGTCCGCGAGGCGGTCGCCGCGACCGCCGCCGAGCTGGGCGGCGGCAAGCTGCGCCTGCTGGTCGGCAAGCCCGGCCTGGACGGGCACTCCAACGGCGCCGAGCAGATCGCCGTCCGGGCCCGGGACGCCGGCTTCGAGGTGGTCTACCAGGGCATCCGGCTCACCCCCGAGCAGATCGTCTCGGCGGCCGTCGCCGAGGACGTCCACTGCGTGGGCCTGTCGATCCTCTCCGGCGCCCACTCCGAGCTGGTCCCGGACGTCCTGCACCGGCTCCGCCGGGCCGGGGTGGAGGATGTCCCGGTGATCGTGGGTGGCATCATCCCGGCAGCGGACGGCGAGGCCCTCAAGGCCGCCGGCGTCGCCGCCGTGTTCACCCCGAAGGACTTCGGCATCACCACCATCATCGGCCGGATCGTGGACGAGATCCGGCTGGCCAACAGGCTCCAGCCCTGGACGCCGGCCCCGGCCACGACCAGCTGACCCCGGAAGGATCCACCCCCGTGACTGTCAACCGCCTCCGCCCGCGCCGCTCCTGCCTGGCCGTACCCGGCTCCAACCCGCGGTTCCTGGAGAAGGCCCAGGGCCTGCCCGCCGACCAGGTCTTCCTCGACCTGGAGGACGCCTGCGCCCCGCTGGTCAAGGAGAGCGCCCGGCACAACATCGTCGACGCCCTGAACAACGGCGACTGGGGCGGCAAGACCCGCGTCGTGCGCGTCAACGACTGGACCACCCACTGGACCTACCGCGACGTGATCACCGTGGTCGAGGGCGCCGGCCCGAACCTGGACTGCATCATGCTGCCGAAGGTGCAGGACGCCGAGCAGGTCAAGGCGCTCGACCTGCTGCTCACCCAGATCGAGAAGACCATGGGCTTCGAGGTCGGCAAGATCGGCATCGAGGCGCAGATCGAGAACGCCAAGGGCCTGATCAACGTCGACGCGATCGCCCAGGCCTCGCCCCGGCTGGAGACCATCATCTTCGGCCCGGCCGACTTCATGGCCTCGATCAACATGAAGTCCCTGGTGGTCGGCGAGCAGCCGCCCGGCTACGGCGCCGACGCCTACCACTACATCCTGATGCGCATCCTGATGGCCGCCCGCGCCAACGACCTCCAGGCGATCGACGGCCCCTACCTGCAGATCCGCAACCCCGACGGCTACCGCGAGGTGGCCGGCCGCGCCGCCGCGCTCGGCTTCGACGGCAAGTGGGTGCTCCACCCGGACCAGGTCGCCATCGCCAACGAGGTCTTCTCCCCCTCGCAGGCCGACTACGACCACGCCGAGCTGATCCTGGACGCCTACGACTGGTGCACCTCCGAGGCGGGCGGCGCCAAGGGCTCGGCGATGCTCGGCGACGAGATGATCGACGAGGCCAGCCGCAAGATGGCCCTGGTCATCGCCGGCAAGGGCCGGGCCGCCGGCATGCAGCGCACCACCAAGTTCGAGATCCCGGAGAGCTGAGCCATGCAGTTCGGACGCACCTACGAGGAGTTCGAGGTCGGCGCGGTCTACAAGCACTGGCCCGGCAAGACCGTCACCGAGTACGACGACCACCTGTTCTGTCTGCTCACCATGAACCACCACCCGCTCCACATGGACACCAACTACGCCGAGAAGACGACGGACTTCGGCAAGAACGTCGTGGTGGGCAACTACATCTACTCGCTGCTGCTCGGCATGTCCGTCCCGGACGTCTCCGGCAAGGCGATCGCCAACCTGGAGATCGAGTCGCTGCGGCACGTCGCGCCGACCTTCCACGGCGACACCATCTACGGCGAGACCACCGTCCTCGACAAGTGGCCGTCCAAGTCCAAGGACGACCGCGGCATCGTCTACGTCGAGACCAAGGGCTACAAGCAGGACGGCACCGTCGTCTGCATCTTCCGCCGCAAGGTGATGGTCCCCACCGAGACCTACACCAAGGCGCGCGGCGGCGAGCAGCCCGGCCGGCCCACCCCCTCGGCCTGAGCCCAGGCCCCCTCCGGACCCCGGACGGGCCGGCCGCCGTCATCGGCCGTGCCCCGAACCGGTTCACGGGGGCTCCGCGGAAGCCACGCCCGCGGAGCCCCCGTCCACCCTCTTCCCCCAGGCATGACAGGAGCCGCACGATGGGACGCCTCGCACAGACCGACGGCCTCACCGAGATCCAGCGGGACATCCTCGCCACCGTGCGCGAGTTCGTCGACAAGGAGATCATCCCGGTCGCGACCGAGCTGGAGCACAAGGACGAGTACCCGACCGCGATCGTCGAGGGCATGAAGCAGCTCGGGCTGTTCGGCCTGACCATCCCGGAGGAGTACGGCGGCCTCGGCGAGTCGCTGCTCACCTACGCCCTGGTGGTCGAGGAGATCGCCCGCGGCTGGATGTCGGTCTCCGGCATCGTCAACACCCACTTCATCGTCGCGCACATGATCAACGCGCACGGCACCCAGGAGCAGAAGGACCACTTCCTGCCGAAGATGGCGGCCGGCGAGATCCGCGGCGCCTTCTCGATGTCCGAGCCGGGCCTCGGCTCCGACGTCGCGGCGATCTCCACCAAGGGCGTCAGGGACGAGGGCGGCGAGTTCTACGTCCTCAACGGCCAGAAGATGTGGCTGACCAACGGCGGCACCTCCACCCTGGTCGCGGTGCTGTGCAAGACCGACGAGGGCGGCTCCACCCCGTACAAGAACATGACCACCTTCCTGATCGAGAAGACGCCGGGCTTCGGACCGAACCCGACCGTCCCCGGCCTCACCGTGCCCGGGAAGATCGAGAAGATGGGCTACAAGGGCGTCGACACCACCGAGCTGGTGCTGCAGGACGTCCGCGTCCCGGCGGACCGGATCCTCGGCGGCGTCCCCGGCCGCGGCTTCTACCAGATGATGGACGGCGTCGAGGTCGGCCGGGTCAACGTGGCCGCGCGCGGCTGCGGCGTCGCCCGCCGTGCCTTCGAGCTGGGCATCGCCTACGCCCAGCAGCGCACCACCTTCGGCAAGAAGATCGCCGAGCACCAGGCGATCCAGTTCAAGCTCGCCGAGATGGCCACCAAGGTCGAGGCCGCCCACCAGATGATGGTGATGGCCGCCCGCAAGAAGGACGGTGGCGAGCGCAACGACCTGGAAGCCGGCATGGCGAAGTACCTCGCCTCCGAGTACTGCAAGGAGGTCGTCGAGGACTCCTTCCGCATCCACGGCGGCTACGGCTTCTCCAAGGAGTACGAGATCGAGCGGCTCTACCGGGAGGCCCCGATGCTGCTGATCGGTGAAGGTACTGCGGAGATCCAGAAGATGATCGTCGGGCGCCGGCTGCTGGAGGAGTACCGCATCGCGGACTGAGCGCCCGGCTCACCGAGCCGCCGGACGACGGGCGTGCGGGCCCGTCCCGGCAGCGCGCCGTGTCCCGACCCGGCTGGCCTGGTCCGCCCCGGGTCCGGCACGGCCCCCGAAGCGGCCGCAGGGCGTACAGCTGCTGTCACGCGCCCTGCGGCCGCTTCGGCACACCCTCCGCGCGCCCTTCCGCATACCGTCGGCCGGGCGTGTTCGCGGCCCGGCGGGGGCGGTTGAGACAAGAGTCACCAGCTTCGCCCGGTCCCTTGGGAACCGGAGCGGGGCGAGCTACGGTCGTATACACAGAGGCGCACCGGCGCCTCCGGCAGGACACATGAACGAGCAGGCGGGTTGCCCACCCACCGTGTGCTCCCGATAGCATCCACCGGGACAGCAGACGTCCCTCTATTACCCGATCCCGCGGTGGCCCCCGTCCAGCGGCCATGATCCCCCGCGACAAAGGTCTTCGATGCCCATCAGCCCGTCCCCTCACACCTCCGTCACGGACCGCGATGCCCTCGCAGCCACGACGGCCGGTCGGCGACCCCGCGTGACCATCGCGCGCGGAGCCACCCCCTGGTTCGTCCCCACCCTCGCCACGGCCGCCGTGACCACCGCCCTCACCCGGCGCAGCGGCAAGTGGGCCCTGGCGGCGGTGCCCGCCTGTGCGCTCGGCGCCGGCATGCTGTGGTTCTTCCGCGACCCCGAGCGTGAGATCGGCACGGGCAGAGTGATCTCCCCCGCCGACGGCGTGGTCCAGAGCATCGACGCGTGGCCGGACGGCCGGACCCGCGTGGCGATCTTCATGAGCCCGCTCAACGTGCACGTCAACCGCGCGCCGCTGCCCGGCACGGTGACCTCGGTCGAGCACGTGCCCGGCGGCTTCGTGCCCGCGTTCAACAAGGACAGCGACCAGAACGAGCGGGTCGTCTGGCACTTCGACACCGAGCTCGGCGACATCGAGATGGTGCAGATCGCGGGGGCCGTGGCCCGCCGCATCGTGCCGTACGTGGACGCCGGTACCAAGGTCGAGCAGGGCGACCGGATCGGCCTGATCCGGTTCGGCTCCCGGGTCGACACCTACCTGCCGGCCGGCGTCGAGGTCGGCGTCGAGGTCGGCCAGAAGACCACCGCCGGGGTGACGCGCCTTGACCGTGACTGATCCTGAGACGATCGTCGGCCTGGACGACGAGGAGACGGCCCTGCGCCGTCGCCGCTGGGCCCGCGACCGCGAGCTCCGCGCGCCGCGCTCGCCGCAGCACCTGTCGACCGCCGACTTCCTGACCCTGGGGAACGCCGTCTGCGGCTTCCTGGCGATCTACTCGATCACCACCGGGGTCCTCGTCCCGCACATCACCAACCCGGACGCCGCGCCGGACAAGCACAGCGCCGCCACCGCGGTGACGCTGCTGCTGATCGGCTCGATGTGCGACCTCTTCGACGGGCTGGTGGCGCGCAAGCTGCGCTCCTCCGCCCTCGGGGCGGAACTGGACAACCTGGCCGACCTGATCAGTTTCGGCATCGCGCCGGCCTACTTCGTCGCGGTCTGGGGCATGGTCTCGCCGGGCTCCGACAGCCGGCTCTCGGCGCTGATCGCGCTGACGGTGCTGCTGTCCGTGGTGCTGCGGCTGGCCCGCTTCTCGGCCGTGAAGATGCGGCCCGGGGTGTTCCAGGGCATGCCCTGCCCGATGGGCGCGATGACGGTGATCGCCATCGTGCTGCTCGACCCGCCGTTCCTGCCGGGTCTGCTGGCCATCGCGGGCACCGCGTACCTGATGATGAGCCGGATCGAGTACCCGAAGCCGCAGGGGCTGCTGGCCACCGCGACGCTCTGCTGGATCGTGCTCTCGATCGGCTGCCTGGCGGCCTGGGCGACCGGTGCGCCCGGTGGCGACACCCTGCTGCACATCGGCGCCTTCGCGCAGATCGCGCTGGCCGCGATGGCGCCGCTGCTGGTGATCCGCCGCAAGGTGGGCCAGAAGGTCGGCGACGTGCGGGCGCGCCGCGCGGAGTCGCGGATCGGCTGACGGCCGCAGGACGCACGGAAAGGGCCCGGTTCCCCCCAGGGGAGCCGGGCCCTTCCGCGTGTTCCGAGCCGGGTGCTCAGGCGCCGCCGCGGTGGACGCTGAAGGCCGAGCGGCGGGCCGCCCGGGCCACGCCCGGGTCCGGGTGGACGCCGGACACGGCGGTCAGCACCGAGGCCGCCCGCGGGTGCCCGGACTGCCGGGCCCGGGCGAACAGCCGGACCGGGTCGCCGGCCGAGGCGCCCTCGACGTGGCCGACCAGAAGTTCCGTTTCACCGTGGTCCAGCACGGCGGCGGCGGTGTCCACCCAGAGCCAGGCGGCGTCCTCGGCGCCCAGGACGTCGGCCGGGGAGACCCCCTCGTCCGAGCGCTCGGCCAGCCAGAGCAGCGCGTACGGGCGCAGCACCGGCTCGTCGACGGCGGCCCGGACGGCCTGCTCGGCGGTGGAGCCGGCCACCCGCAGCGCCTCGAAGGCCAGGCCGCGGACCAGCGCGTCCTCGCCCTGCGCGGCCTCCAGCAGCTCGGCCACCGCCCGGTCGGCCGGGCGGGCGGCCACCCAGGCCCGGTACTCGGCCCGGGCCGGGCCGGGCGAGTAGTCGGCGCAGGCGCTGAGCAGCTCCGGGGCGCTCTGCTCGATGTGGCCGGCGGCGGTCTGCGCGACGGTGCAGATCTCCTCCAGCTTGGCCCGCACCGCCCAGTGCCCGAGCGGCGACAGCTCGGCCGCGTTGTCCCGGCGGACCAGCGCGCCGACGGCGGCCAGGCCGTCCAGCATCCAGTCCAGGACGGCGGCGACGTCGGCGGGCGAGGCCGGGGTGTCGATCTGCGGCTCGCGGCAGGTGCCGCGGACGGCCGAGATCGCGGAGGCCGCGTGCGGGACGGGCGAGAGGCCGAAGGTGCTCTCGCCGCCGCCGACCCGGCGCTCGTCCAGGCCGCGCCGGAGCAGTTCCAGCAGCTCGATGTCGGCGACCGGGCCGTCCACCAGGTGCAGGAAGGAGAGCAGCTGCGGCGCCTGGTCGACGGCCTGCCCGGCGAGCAGCGCGAAGACGCCGCGCAGGGCGGCGGGCGGCACCGGGGCGAGCAGCGTCCAGGCGTCGAACAGCGCCGACCAGCCGCGGACCACCGCCTCGTCGTCGTGCTCCCAGGCGTGCAGGCGCCAGCCGGGGACGGCGCCGCCGTCCCGGGGCTCGACCAGGCCGACCAGCAGGGCCTGGCCCCACGCCTTGGCGGCGGCGCCCACCGTCATGGCGAGCGCGAGGCCGGCCGCGCGGGCGTCGTCGGGCAGCAGCTCGCCGCGCTTGTCGACCTCGTCGAGGTCGCCGGCCCAGCGGGCGATCCGGACGGCGTCGACCAGCATGCGGCGGGCCAGCGGGGCGAGTTCGGCGGGTGCGGGGAAGCCCTCCGGCACGGGGACCCGGCCACGGCCGGGCGCGGGGGCGGGGCCTCGTCGGCGGGGTACGCCCGGGGCCCCCGGCCTGGCGCCGGTGGGACGGTGGGCCGTTCCGGGGAGACGGGTCACCGTCGCACCGGAACCGATCGTCGGCGGGAGCGGGGCATCACGGTCGCGCGGGTTCCGAGACGTCACGTCGAGCAGTCTTCCCCTTGTACCGGCCATCTGTCACATCCGGTTGTCCGCGCGGGGCCGGAGGGGGGCGCGGGGCCTCCACAAGATCGGGCAACAGCTGCCAAACCGACTGGCTTGATCTTTGTGGCGGGTCCATGCCAGACGGAACGCCGGTGTTCCTCCCGTTCCTCCCCGTCCCCTCCCGCCCCGACGAGCGGGGGGGGGAGAAATGGGGAGGAATCCGTGGCGGGGGGCACGGACGAGGGGAACGGACGGGGGGAACGGACGGGGAATCAGAGGAAGGGGGTGAGCCAGCGGCGGAGGGTCTCGGTGTAGCGCTCCGGGGCGGTGTTCCAGAGCGCCGCGTGGTCGCCGCCGGGGAACGCCTGGAGGCTGACCACGTCCGGACGGTGCGCCGCGAGCCGCTCGGCGGCCCGGAACGGGGCCACCGGATCGTCCGGCCCGTGCAGCACCAGGGTCGGCATCCGCAGGTCGGTGCCCTCCGCGAGGCGGGCGAAGTCGGCCAGATCCACGCCGGTGCGGCCCTCGGCCGCGAGCGCGCCCAGTTCGGCGGCCGCTCCCCGGAAACCGGCCCGGGCCGCGCCCTTGCGGGCGGTGGCCGGCCAGTCCAGCACCGGGGAGTCCAGCACCAGGCTGGCGATCGAGGACGCCCAGGTCGACCGGACCGCCGTCTGCAGGGCGATCGTCGCGCCCACCGACCAGCCGTACAGCACCACCCGGCCCGCGCCGCTCTCCAGCGCCAGCCGGACCGCCGCCTCGACGTCCCGCCACTCCGTCTCGCCGAAGTGGCCGAGGCCGTCCGGGGAGGCCGGCGCGCCCGGGTCGCCCCGGTAGCCGAGGACCAGCACCGGCAGGCCGAGCCGCTGGAGCTCGGGGAGCACCGGGAGCGCCTGCTGCCGGTCGTCGCCGAGGCCGTGCACCAGGATCACCCAGGTCCCGCGCACGCCGTCCAGCCGCCAGGCGGGCAGGGCGCCCAGTTCGCCCTCGACGGCGGTCTCGGTGAACGGCAGGCCGAGCGCCCGGGCCGGGTCGCCGAGGTAGACGCGCGGGGTGAAGCGGACCTCCGTGCCGGGCGCCAGGGTGCCCCGGTCGGCGCGCACCAGCCGGCGGGTGACCCCGCTCCCGTCCCGGTGCAGCACGTCCTCCACCACGGCGTGCCCGTCCTCGCCCCACTCCACGGCCCAGCGGCCGGGGCGCTCGCTCGCCGGGCCGGGGGTGAAGGTGACCCGGCCGGCGCCGAGCGACTGGACCAGCACCGGGCCGGTCCGCTCCCGGGCCGCGGCGACCGGGTTGACCATCCCCTCGGACGCCCGCCGGCCGATCACCAGCACGGCCGCCCCGGTGCCGATCACGGCGGCCGCCACGGTGGCGGCGATTCCCCAACGCATACTCGCTCCCCACTGCTCGGTCCATCGGCTGCCCGGTGGCTGCCCGGCGCCTGCTCGGTCCATCGGCCCCCGTCGCCCAGTCCACTCGCGGCGGCGGCCGGGGGCCAGCAGAACGCGCCCGTACGGGTTGCTCGCGGGTTGTCCGCGGGTTGCTCGCGGGTTGTTCCGGCCGTGTGACCAACCCCTCCGCGACCTCGGTTGACTCCCGGTTCGGACGCGTGATGGGATCCTTCAGCCAATACGGAGGCAAGCAGAGGAAGCCGGTGCGAGTCCGGCGCGGTCCCGCCACTGTCACCGGGGAGCACGACCGGAAGAGCCACGGCGCGCCGTCAGAAGCCGCTGGAAGGCCCGGGAGCGCGTCCGACCCGGAAGCCAGGAGACTCTCGCCACCGGTACGTCGATCCAGGGCGCGGACCCTGAGTGAGGACACGCACGCGATGCAGGCTGCCCCGCCCGGTCGAGACCCGCTGAAGCACGCCCTGCCGTGCGCCCGCTGACCCGGGCCGCCGCGTTCGCCGCGGGCGCCGTCGCCGGGTACCTGGCCGACGCCCGGTTCGGCGACCCGCGCCGCGGCCACCCGGTGGCCGGCTTCGGCACCGCCGCCGGCCGGCTCGAACGCCGCCTCTGGCGCGACGACCGCGCCACCGGCACCGCCTACACCGCCCTCTGCGTGGGCACCGTCACGGCCGGCGCGCTCGCCGCCGACCGGCTGCTGGCGCACCGTCCGCTCGGCCGCGCCGCGCTGGCCGCCGCCGCCACCTGGACGGTGCTCGGCGGCACCTCGCTGACCCGGGAGGCCCGCACCATCGGCCGCTCGCTGACGGCCGGTGACCTGACGGCGGCCCGGGACAGGCTGCCGCACCTGTGCGGCCGCGACCCGAGCGGCCTGGACGAGCGGCAGCTGGCCCGCGCGGTGGTCGAGTCGGTCGCCGAGAACACCGCCGACGCCGTGGTCAACGCCCTGGTCTGGGGCGGGCTGGCGGGTACCCCCGGACTGCTGGCGTTCCGCGCGGTGAACACCCTGGACGCGATGGTCGGCCACCGCTCGCCCCGCTACGCCCGGTTCGGCTGGGCCTCGGCCCGGCTGGACGACGTGGCCGGCTGGCCGGGCGCCCGGCTGACCGCGCTGCTGACCGTCGCCGCCGCGCCCGAACCGCGCACCGCCTGGCGGATCTGGCGCCGGGACGGCTCCGCGCACCCCAGCCCGAACGCCGGCCAGGCCGAGTCCGCCTTCGCCGGCGCGGTCGGCGTCCGACTCGGCGGCACCCTCCAGTACGGCGAACGCGTGGAGCACCGGCCGGTGCTCGGCGAGGGACTGCGGCCGGTCGGGGTGGACGACATCGAACGGGCCTGTGTGCTCTCCCGGCGGGTGAGCGCGCTGGCCCTGGGTACGACGGTCGCCGGGCACCTGGTGCTCCGGGCGGCCCTGGGCGGGAAGCCGGTCATCGGCGGGAAGCCGGTCCTCGGCAGGAGAAGGGGAAGGGGCGGGGCATGAGCAACGCGCTGTTGGTCGCCGGGACGACCTCGGACGCCGGCAAGAGCGTGGTCACCGCGGGCATCTGCCGCTGGCTGGCCCGGCAGGGCGTCAACGTCGCGCCGTTCAAGGCGCAGAACATGTCGCTGAACTCCTTCGTCACCGCCGACGGCGCCGAGATCGGCCGCGCGCAGGCGATGCAGGCGCAGGCCGCCCGGGTGGAGCCGGAGGCCGCGATGAACCCGGTGCTGCTCAAGCCCGGCGCGGACGGCCGCAGCCAGGTGGTGCTGCTCGGCCACCCGGTCGCCGAGGTCGGCGCGCTGGACTACCGCGAGCGCAAGCCGGTGCTGCTGGAGCGCGCCCTGGAGTGCCTGGCCGACCTGCGCCGCCGCTTCGACGTGGTGGTCTGCGAGGGCGCCGGCTCGCCCGCCGAGATCAACCTGCGGGACCGCGACATCGCCAACATGGGCCTGGCCACCGCCGCCGGACTGCCCGTCGTGGTGGTCGGCGACATCGACCGGGGCGGCGTGTTCGCGGCCATGTACGGGACGCTGGCGCTGCTCTCCGCCGAGGACCAGCGGCACGTGGCCGGCTGGTTCGTCAACAAGTTCCGCGGCGACGCGCGGCTGCTCGCCCCCGGGCTGGAGATGCTGCGCGAGCTGACCGGCCGTCCGGTGCTCGGCACCCTGCCGATGCTGCCCGACCTGTGGCTGGACGCCGAGGACTCGCTGGACCTGTCCACCGTGGTCGACCGGACCGCCTCGCGCGGCCCGCTCGGCGCGGACGTGCTGCGGATCGCCGTGCTGCGCTTCCCCCGGCTGTCCAACTTCACCGACCTGGACGCGCTGGCCCAGGAGCCCGGGGTGCTGGTCCGCTGGGCCACCCGCCCGGAGGAGCTGGCCGACGCCGACCTGGTGGTGCTGCCCGGCACCCGGGCCACCGTCGCCGACCTGGCCTGGCTGCGCGAGCGCGGCTTCGAGCCGGCGCTGGCGGCGCGGGTCGCGGCCGGGCAGCCGGTGCTCGGGATCTGCGGCGGCTACCAGATGCTGGCCGGCGCCATCGTCGACGAGGTCGAGTCCAAGGCGGGCGCGGTGGACGGCCTCGGGCTGCTGCCGACCCGGGTCCGGTTCGGGGCGGCGAAGATCCTCGGCCGGCCGGTCGGCGAGGCCTTCGGCCAGCGGGTCGAGGGCTACGAGATCCACCACGGGATCGTCGACGTGGAGGGCGGGGAAGCGTTCCTCGACGGCTGCCGGGTGGGCGCGACCTGGGGGACCACCTGGCACGGCGCGCTGGAGAACGACGGCTTCCGGCGCGAGCTGCTGCGCGAGGTCGCCGCGGTGGCCGGCCGGGCGTTCGTCCCCGCGCCGGACACCTCGTTCGCGCAGGCGCGGGAGGCCCGGCTGGACCGGCTGGGCGAGCTGATCGAGGAGCACGCGGACACCGACGCGCTGTGGAAGCTGATCGAGGGCGGGGTGCCGGCGGCCGGGTCGCTGCCGTTCCTGCCGCCCGGGGCCCCTGGGGAGAATGATGAGTGACGTCCGATACCCGTTCACCGCGATCGTCGGCATGGCCGACCTGCGGCTCGGGCTGCTGCTGAACGCGGTCTCCCCGGCGGTCGGCGGGGTGCTGGTGCGCGGCGAGAAGGGCACCGCCAAGTCGACCATGGTGCGCGCGCTGGCCGGGCTGCTGCCGTCCATCGCGACCGTCGACGGCTGCCGCTTCGCCTGCGACCCGGCCGCGCCGGACCCGCAGTGCCCGGACGGCGTGCACGCCGGCTCCGCCGCCGCCTCCGAGCGCCCGGCCCAGCTGGTCGAGCTGCCGGTCGGCGTCTCCGAGGACCGGATCGTCGGCTCGCTCGACCTGGAGCGCGCGCTGTCCGAGGGCGTCAAGGCGTACGAGCCGGGCCTGCTCGCCCAGGCGCACCGCGGCGTGCTCTACATCGACGAGGTCAACCTGCTCCAGGACCACGTGGTGGACCTGCTGCTGGACGCCGCCGCGATGGGCCGCTCCTACGTCGAGCGCGAGGGCGTGTCGGTGCGGCACGCGGCCCGGTTCCTGCTGGTCGGCACGATGAACCCGGAGGAGGGCGAGCTGCGGCCGCAGTTGCTCGACCGGTTCGGCCTGACCGTGGAGATCGCCGCCACCCGGGACCCGGCCGAGCGCGCCGAGGTGGTCCGCCGCCGGCTCGGCTACGACGCCGACCCGGCCGGGTTCGCCGACCGGTTCGCCGAGGACGAGCGGGCGCTGGCCGAACGGATCACCACCGCGCGGGAGCTGCTGCCGAAGGTCGAGCTGACCGATGCGGCGCTGCGGCAGATCACCGCCGTGTGCGCCGCGTTCGAGGTGGACGGGCTGCGCGCGGACATCGTGATGGCGCGCACCGCCGTCGCACTGGCCGCCTGGGACGGGCGCACCGAGGTGCTGGAGGAGGACGTCCGCAAGGCCGCCCGGCTGGCGCTGCCGCACCGGCGGCGACGCAACCCCTTCGACGCGCCCGGGCTCGACGAGGAGCAGCTGGACCGGACGCTTGAGGAGCACCGGCAGGAGCCGGAGGAGGAGCCCGAGCCTCCGCAGGGCCCGGAGGGCGAGGGGCCCGAGGGCGAGGGGCCGGACGACGGGGGTGACGGCGGCGACGGCGGTGGCCCGGACGGTGGCGGGGCTCCCGAGCCGACCGGTCCGGAGGCGCCGCCGGTCGAGGCGACGGACACGCCCGCCGCGCCGGACGCGCCCGAGCAGCCCGTCCCGGCCCAGCACCCCTCCCCCGCCCGGGAGTCGGCGCCGGTCGCGGCCGGCGACCCGTACCGCACCCGGCTGTTCGCGGTGGACGGCACCGGGCGCGGCGCGCAGGGCCGCCGCTCCCCCGCCGAGACCGACGGCGGCCACACCATCCGGGCCCGCCGCCCGCAGGGCCGGCTCGCCCGGCTGCACCTGAGCGCCACCCTGCGCGCCGCCGCCCCGCACCAGGTGGCCCGCGGGCGCGACTCGCGCGCGCTGGTGCTGCACAAGGACGACTTCCGCGAGCAGGTGCGCCAGGGACGGGAGTCCAACCTGGTGCTGTTCGTCGTCGACGCCTCCGGTTCGATGGCGGCCCGGCAGCGGATGACCGCCGTCAAGGGCGCCGTGCTGTCGCTGCTGATGGACGCCTACCAGCGCCGGGACAAGATCGGCATGATCACCTTCCGCGGCGCGTCCGCCGAGCTGGCCCTGCCGCCCACCTCCTCGGTCGAGGTCGGCGCCGCCCGGCTGGAGTCGCTGCCCACCGGCGGCCGCACCCCGCTGGCGGCCGGACTGCTGAAGGCCCACGAGGTGCTGCGGATCGAGCGGCTGCGCGACCCGGACCGCCGCCCGCTGGTGGTCGTGGTGACCGACGGCCGGGCCACCGGCGGCGGCCGGGACGCCGTCGCGCAGTCCCACCGGGCAGCCGGGCTGCTGGCCGCGCAGGGCGTGGCGAGCGTGGTGCTGGACTGCGAGTCCGGCCCCGTCCGACTCGGCCTGGCCCGCACCCTGGCGACCCGGCTGCGGGCCACCGCCGTGACCTTGGACGAGCTGCGCGCCGAGGGCGTCGCCTCGCTCGTCCGTGAGAACCGTGCCATCACCTCCACTGCGCGAAAGGCGGCCTGAGCCATGCCCAAGGGTGTCCCCGAGAGCGTCCCCGAGGACGGCCTGACGACCCGTCAGCGCCGTACCCTGCCGATCACCGCCGTGCACACCGGCCCCGGGAAGGGCAAGTCCACCGCCGCCTTCGGGATGGCGCTGCGGGCCTGGAACCAGGGCTGGTCGGTCGGGGTGTTCCAGTTCGTGAAGTCCGCCAAGTGGAAGGTCGGCGAGGAGAACGCGCTGCGCGTGCTCGGTGCCTCCGGCGAGGGCGGCAGCGTCGACTGGCACAAGATGGGCTCCGGCTGGTCCTGGATCCAGCGCTCCACCGAGATGGAGATGGACAGCGAGGCGGCCGCCAAGGAGGGCTGGGAGCAGGTCAAGCGCGACCTCGCCGCCGAGACCTACCGCTTCTACGTGCTGGACGAGTTCACCTACCCGATGCACTGGGGCTGGGTCGACCCGGACGAGGTGGTGGCCGTGCTCAAGGACCGCCCCGGCAGCCAGCACGTCGTCATCACCGGCCGGTACGCGCCCGAGGCGCTCACCGACTTCGCCGACCTGGTCACCGAGATGACCAAGGTCAAGCACCCGATGGACGCCGGCCGCAAGGGCCAGCGCGGCATCGAGTGGTAGCGCCCCGGTAGGGCACCGGCAGAGCACCGGCAGAACACCGGCAGAACACCGGCAAGCCAGGCAGAGCAGTGAGAGCAGCGAGAGCAGTAGCACCGTGAACATCCCCCGTCTCGTCGTCGCGGCGCCGTCCTCCGGCGCCGGCAAGACCACCGTGGCCACCGGCCTGATCGCGGCGCTCGCCGCGCGCGGGCTGGCGGTCTCCCCGCACAAGGTCGGCCCGGACTACATCGACCCGGGCTACCACGGGCTGGCCGCCGGCCGCCCCGGCCGCAACCTGGACGCCTTCATGTGCGGGCCGGAGCGGATCGCCCCGCTCTTCCTGCACGGCGCGGCCGGGGCGGACGTCGCGGTGGTCGAGGGCGTGATGGGCCTGTTCGACGGCGCCTCGGGGCGGGGCGAGCTGGCGTCCACCGCGCACGTCGCCAAGCTGCTGAAGGCGCCGGTGGTGCTGGTGGTGGACGCCTCCTCGCAGTCCCGCTCGGTGGCCGCGCTGGTGCACGGCTTCGCCTCCTGGGACCCGGAGGTCCGGCTGGCCGGGGTGATCCTCAACCGGGTCGCCTCCGACCGGCACGAGCTGCTGCTGCGCGAGGCCCTGGAGGAGGGCTCGGGCGTGCCGGTGCTGGGCGCGGTGCGGCGGTCGGCGGCGGTCGCCACGCCGTCCCGGCACCTGGGCCTGATCCCCGCCGTGGAGCGCTCGGCGGAGGCGCTGCGGGCGGTGGCCGACATGGGCGAGCTGGTCGCCGCCTCGGTGGACCTGGACGCGGTGCTGGCGCTGGCCCGCACCGCCCCGCCGCTGGCCGCCGAGCCGTGGGACCCGGCCGCCGAGGTGACCCCGGTCGCGGGCCGGCCGCGGGTCGCCCTGGCCGGCGGCGCCGCGTTCTCCTTCTCGTACGCCGAGAACGCGGAGCTGCTGGCCGCCGCCGGCGCCGAGGTGGTGCCGTTCGACCCGCTGCACGCGGACGCCCTGCCGGCGGGCACGGCGGGCCTGGTGATCGGCGGCGGGTTCCCCGAGCTGTACGTCCGGGAACTCAGCGCGAACGCCCGACTGCGGGCCGCGATCGCCGAGTTCGCCGCCGCGGGCGGACCGGTCTCCGCCGAGTGCGCCGGACTGCTCTACCTCGGGCGCGAGTTGGACGGCCTGCCGATGTGCGGCGTGCTGGACACCACGGCCCGGATGACCGAGCGGCTGACCCTCGGGTACCGGGAGGCGGTGGCGCTGGAGGACTCGCCGCTGGTCCCGGGCGGGTCCCGGCTGCGCGGCCACGAGTTCCACCGGACGGTCTGCGAGCCGGCGGCCGGCGAACGGCCCGCGTGGGGCTGGCGGTTGCCGACCGGCCCGCACCGGGAGGGTTTCGCGGGCGGCGAACGGGCCGCGAACGTTCACGCTTCGTATCTGCACCTGCACTGGGCGGGATCTCCGCAGCTCGCCGCCTCCTTCGCGGCGGCGGCTGCGGCGCACCGGGCGGGCTGAGGGGGCCTCGGGCGGATCCGACGGCCCCTCGGGTCTGGTGCTTTCGCCGCCCGCGGCGTCAGAATGGGGACAGACAACCGCATATCGCCCCATTCGCAACCGGTACCGGCCAGACCCGACCGCCCTCCTGGCGAGCCGACCGATTGCCGGCGACCGCCCACCCGGCGGGGTGAGCAGGCTCGAAGGAGCCGTCACGATGCGTCACACGTTAACCTCGCTGCGTCCCCATTCCTCGGATCACCGACACGTCTGCCCCGTCCCCATGGCCCCGAACGTGCTCGCCGCGCTGCACGACGAGTACGAGAGACTGATCGAGACCGGGCGGCTACCGAAGGACATCACCTTCGCGCAGTACTACCACGTCTGGCGTTCCCGGCGGCTCGGGGAGAACATCGTCGGACTCGACGACGGGGCCATCGTGCCCGGTCCCCGCACCGACGCCCAGCTGATCTCCCATCCGTCCCGGAAGCTCAAGGGCGTGGTCCGCACCCTGGTGCTGCTGGTCGACTTCCCCGACCTTCCGCACGACCCCGCCCACACCGCCGAGCACTTCGAGCAGCTGCTGTTCAGCACCAGCACCTTCCCGACCGGCTCGATGCGCGACTACTACCGGCAGATCAGCGGCTTCGACCCCGCCGCCCCGGACGACGGCGGGATCGACGTCCAGGGCGAGGTGTTCGGCTGGTTCCGGATGCCGAAGCCGATCTCGTTCTACGCCAACAACGAGTCCGGCAAGAACCCGAGTTCGTTCCCCAACAACGAGGTGAGCCTCGGTCTCGACACCCTGAAGGCCGCGAAGGACGCGAAGGTCCCCTTCCCCGAGGAGCTCGACGTCCTCGGCGAGGGCATCGTCACCGCGCTGTTCGTCGTCCACGCGGGCTCCGGCGCCGAGTCGATCGAGGACCCGGTCGACCAGCTGGCCGCCCTGTGGAGCGCCAAGTGGAGCTTCAAGCCGAGCGTCCCGGTCACACCGGGCCTGGCCGTGCAGACCTTCCTGACCGTTCCCGAGGACTGCGCGGTCGGTGTCTGCTGTCACGAGTGGGGCCATCTGGCCGCCCGTTGGGCCGACTTCTACGACACGGGGAAGGCGTTCGAGCGCATCTCCTCGGGCCTCGGCAGCTACTGCCTGATGGCCGCCGGCAACTGGGGCGGCCCGGACGACGCCCCGGGCAGCAGGCCGGTCTACCCGAACGGCATGCTGCGGATGTTCCAGGGCTGGACCGCGCCCCAGACGATCACCGAGACCACCGAGGACATCTCCCTGCGCCCCGTCTCCGAGGGCGGCGACATCCTCGTCATCACCAGCCCGCGGATGAAGCCGAAGCAGTACATCGTCGTCGAATACCGCCGCCGGACCGGCCTGGACGAGTTCCTGCCGTCCCAGGGCATCGCCGCCTACGTGGTGGACGAGGGCATCGACAACGTCAACGACGAACAGCACCTCGCCATCGAGCTGATGCAGGCCGACGGCAAGCGCCAACTGGCCGCCAGCATCGGCGGCAACCGCGGCGACAAGAACGACCTCTACCCGGCGCTCGGCAACAACCGCATCGGCGAGCACACCAAGCCGGCGCTGAACGAGCCCGACGACGGCCGCTGGAGCGGCGTCACCATCGAGGTCGGCGGCACCCCGGGGGACGACCACATGCAAGTGAGCGTGACCATCGAGGCGTGAGCACGCTCCCCTCAAGCTGATCGCCGCCCTGCCCGCCGCGCCGCGCGGCTCCGACGGTGGCTCCGGCGGAGCCGCGCCCGGCGCGGATGGTGAGGCCGGACCGGGCAGTGGCGGCGATCGGGACTTGCCGTCCGAGGTGGCGTCACCCCAGGCCGTACCGGACGCCGGTCAGCTCCTCCGACAGCGCCCAGAGGCGGCGGCCGGCCTCCACGTCGGTCGCCGTCGCGGCGAGCCGGACCGGGGTCGGCGCGCCGCGCAGTTCGCCACGGCCGTCCGGGCCGATGAACTCCCCGCCGCGCGCGGCCGGTTCGGTCGCCGCGTACAGCTGCGGCAGCGCGCCGTCTGCCGGGCGCTGGGCGAGCGGCCGCAGCAGGCCGCCGAAGAGCAGCCGGACCAGGCCGGTCGGCCCGTCGGTCTGCAGATCGGTGGCGGTGTACCCCGGGTGGGCGAGCAGACTGCGGACCCGGCTGCCGGACGCGGTCAGCCGGAGGTGGAGCTCGCGGCCGAAGAGCGCGTTGGCGAGCTTCGACTGGTCGTAGAAGGCCATCGGCTTGTACCCGCGCGCGCCGGTGAGGTCGTCGAAGCGGATCCGGCCCTTGCGGTGGTTGAGCGAGCTGACGGTGACCACGCGCGGGTCGCGGCCGGCCGCGAGGGCGTCCAGCAGGAGCCCGGTGAGCGCGAAGTGGCCGAGGTGGTTGACGGCGAACTGGAGTTCGTGGCCCTGCGGGCTGAGCGTACGGGGCGGGGCGAGCACGCCCGCGTTGTTGACCAGCACGTCCAGCCGGGGGTGGTCGGCGCGCAGCCGTCCGGCGAAGGCGCGGACGGAGTCCAGGTCGGCGAGGTCGAGGCGGCGGACGTCGAGGCGGGCGCCGGGGTGTTCGGCCTTGATCGCGGCGGCGGCCCGGCGGCCGCGCTCCTCGTCGCGGACGGCGAGGACCACGTGCGCGCCGCGCCGGGCGAGCGCCCGGGCGGTGGCGAGCCCGAGGCCGCTGTTCGCGCCGGTGACGACGCACACCCGGCCGGTCTGGTCGGGGATCCGGTCCGTGCTCCATTGCTCCGAAGGCTTCATGTGGCAGATGCTGCCGTCGGTGTCACTCGGTGTCAAGATGCCATCTGGTGTCGTGACCGGCATGGCGTTACCATCGACGGGTGACCTCCCGCCCCGCGCCCCGCCCTGCGCCCCGACCCGCCGTCAGCCTGGCCCAGCGCAAGCGCCAACTCGTCGTGGACGAGCTGACCGAGGCGGCGTTCCGGCTGCTCACCGCCCAGGGGTTCGACGCGGTCACGGTGGACGAGATCGCCGCCGACGCGGGCGTGTCCAAGCGGACCTTCTTCCGCTACTTCGCGTCCAAGGAGGACGTGATCGTCCGCTTCCTGGCCGAGCTGGGCACCGGCATCAGCGCCGAACTGGCCGCCCGCCCGGCCGCCGAGCCGCCGTCGACCGCCCTGCGGCACGCCGTCCTGGTCCCGCTCGTCGCCTGCGGCGAGCACGGCGACCGCGCGCTGCGCGCCGTCCAGCTGATCCTGCGCACGCCGGCGCTGCACGCCCGCCTGCTGGAGCGGCAGGCGCAGTGGTGCGAGGAGTTGGCGGCGGAGCTGGCACGCCGGACCGGGCGCGACGCGGGCCCCGGTTCCGACTCCGGCTCCGGTTCCGGCTCCAGCTCGGGCTCCGGCTCCGGTTCGGGCTCCGACCTCTACCCGCGGCTCGCCGCCGGGATGGCGCTCACCGCCTTCGGCGCGGTGCTGGAGCGCTGGAGCGACAGCGACGGCGCCGCCGACCCGGTGGCGCTCACCGGGCAGGCGTTCGCCGTCCTGGCCCCGGCGCTCGACGCGGCCTGACCGCTACTCGCCGGCGCCGTCCAGCAGGACGGTGAGGTAGCGCGCCACCTCCGCGCGCAGTTCGGCCGGTTCGGGGACGCGGCCGTAGCCGCTGCCGGCCGCGACGTTGAACAGCACCCCGTCCGCCCAGCGGACCAGCCGGCGGGCGTCCGCCTCGGGCGCGCGGGAGCCGCAACCGGTCAGCACGGTGACCGCGAAGTCGACGAAGCCCGCGCCCAACCGGTCGTAGACGGCGCGCAGTTCGGGGCGCCGGGTGGCTTCGAGCGCCAGCTCGAAGCGGGCCACGGTGAGCGCCCGTCCGGCGGTGAGCGCCTGGTGGACGGCGTCGGCCGCCACCTGGGCGAGCAGTTCGCGCGCCGCGCCGATGTCGGACGGCGCGGCGATCTCGGCCACCGCCCGGAACCCCGGCGCCTCCAGTTCCGCGATCCGGGTGATCGTCAGCTCCAGCAGGGCGGCCCGGGTGCGGGCGAGGTTGGAGGTGGAGCCGGTGGGCAGGCCGGCCGCCTCGTCGACCGCGCGGTGGGTGAGCCCGCGCAGGCCGCGTTCGGCGATCAGCGCGACGGCGGTGTCGGCGATCAGGGTCTGGCGCTGGGGGGCGGCGGGGGCGGCACTGGCGCTGGTCATGGCTCCGATCATCCAGGTTCTCGCGGACTGCTCCCAATCCACACTACAGCTGTAGTACGGTGGTGCACGAGGCCGAAACTACAGGTGTAGTTCGCAGCGTTCGAGAGGAACTCTCATGGACCGTCCCGTGCACCGTCCCGAGCAGCGCCCGCACCGCGCCGTCGTCATCGGCGGCGGCGTCGGCGGCCTGACCGCCGCCCTCGCCCTCCACCGCCAGGGCGTCCCGGTGACCGTCCACGAACGCGCCGCCTCGCTCGAACCCGTCGGCGCCGGCCTCGCCCTCGCCCCCAACGCCCTGCGCGCCCTCGACCGGCTCGGCATCGGCGACCGGCTGCGCGCCCTCGCCTCCCCGCACCCCGCCATCGGCGTCCGCCGCCCCTCCGGCCGCTGGCTCGCCCGCACCGGCAGCGACGCCGTCGAGGCCTACTTCGGCGACCCGGTGATCGCCGTCGCCCGCGCCGCCCTCATCGACGCCCTGGTCGACGCCCTGCCCGCCGGCACCGTCCACACCGACTCCCCCGCCGCACTGGTCGACCCGGGCAGCGCCGGCCAAGGCGGCGCCGACCGTCCGGCCGTGGTCAGCACCCCCGACGGCGAGCAGCCCGCCGACCTGGTGGTCGCCGCCGACGGCATCCGCTCCGCCACCCGGGCCGCCCTCTTCCCGTACCACCCCGGCCCGCGCTACTCCGGCTTCACCACCTGGCGCACCATCGTCGCCGACCCGCCCCGCCCGCCGTTCGCCGCCGGCGAGGTCTGGGGCCGCGGCCGGCTCGCGGGCGTCGTCCCGCTCTCCGACGGCCGGGTGTACGTGTACGGCGCCGCCCTCGCCCCGGCCGGCGCCCGGGCCGCCGACGGCGACGAGCGCGCCGAACTCCTCCGGCGCTACGGCGACTGGTGCGCGCCCGTCCCCGAACTGCTCGCCTCCGCCGACCCGGCCAAGGTGCTCCGCCACGACGTCTGGGAGATCGCCGACCCGCTCCCCGCCTACCACCACGGCCGGGTCGCCCTGCTCGGCGACGCCGCCCACGCGATGGTCCCGTTCCAGGGCCAGGGCGCCTGCCAGGCCATCGAGGACGCGGTCGTCCTCGCCGCCGCCGTCCCGTCCGCCGGCCTCCCCGCCTACACCACCGCCCGCCTCCCCCGCACCACCGCCATCGTCGCCGGCTCCCGCGCCGTCGGCACCCTGGTCGCCCGCCGCTCCCCCGCCGCCGTCCTCGCCCGCGACCTCGCCCTCACCGCCGCCGGCCTCCTCCCCACCCACCTCCTCCTCCACCGCGCCGCCCCCACCTACGCGTGGCAGCCCCCGCAGCTCACCGCCCTCGCCACGGCTACCTGACCGGGGCGAACGACGGCAAGGGCGGCTCCGGCCGCCGCCGGAACCGCCCTCCACTACCGCTGTCAGGCCTACTTGCCGGCCGTGCTGCCCTTGGTGCCGGGCACCGTCTTCACGGGCGGCTGCCCGTTCGTGCCCTTGGTGCCCTTGGCGCCCGGCGCGACGATCTGCACGGTGGCACCGGCGCCACAGCTGGTCGTCCCACGGAACGGGGTGGTCGGGCTCTCGTTGACGAACAGGCACTGCCCGAGCTTCGTCTGTCCGAGCGGGGTGGTGGTGTCGTACGACACCCGGACCCGGACGGTGGTCGTCGAGTTGGCACGGAGGCTGGAGTCACGCCCCTGCAGGTACACCCCCGGATTGTCGCCGGGAATACCGTCGTAGACCTTCTTCAGCGTGGTCCAGGTGCCATTCGGCTTGCGGACCTGAACGGTGGCGTGCGGGTCGACGAAGAGGACGTTGCCGACGTTGACGTAGTTCGACGGAGTGGAGTTCTTCACGACGGCGTCGAACTCGATGGGCGCACCACCGGCGACGGCGGTGGCCGGGACGCGGGACACCGAGGGCGAGGGGCTCTGGACCTTGATCGTCTTGCTCACCCGGTCCGCCGGGACCCCGTGGGCACCGCCTGCCACACCCGAGTCGAGGACCAGCGACGGGATCCCGCCGTTGGTGGCACCGGCGTGCGGGCGACCCATCGGCAGGCCGATCCGCAGCTTCACCGCCACACTGCGGTGCGCCGGAATCGCCAAGGCCTTGGGCAGCTCAGCCCCGTAGCCGGCGCCCCTCCCCTCGCCGAAACGCGACAGCTTGAGGGACTTCCACCCGCCGCCGGCCGGGTCACGGTAGTCGATGACGATGGCGTCCGAGGCCGGCAGGCCTTCACCAGTGATGGCATGCACGTAGAGGCGGTAATTCGTCTCCTTGGAGCCGGTGTTGGTGACGGTCTCGGTGAACTCGACCGGCTGCCCGGCGCTTCCGATCACAGCCGGGGCGTCGAGCTTCAGCTTCACCCGCGGCACGTCGTCCGCCGCGAAGGCCGCAGGCGCCGACAGCAGGGCGCTTCCGCCCGCCACCGCGGTCACGAGGACGGTGGCGGCGGCAGCCCGAGCGACCGTGCGGCTCGAACGGTTCCGACGGCCGGAAATTGTCGTGCGCATAGAAACTTACCCCCCATGTTTTTGCTGCGGACAGGCGGCGACAGCAAATGGTGACTGGAATGGACTATCCACGGACGTGCGGGCAAAACCCGACCGGCCCGGGAGTGACGTTTCGCCGGGCCTGAACCCCTCCTGGCCCGCGCAGTGGAGGCGTTCTCGCGCCTCACAGACAGTCAGACACGCGATCCGAGCGAACGGTTGCACACCCACTGAGAATTTTTTTCGGAGCTCCGAAGCTGGCCGTTCCACCCCTCCCGGAGGCCGACGAAAAGGGTGATTCGCCCCCTGACTCCCCACCGGGGGAAGGGACGACTCATGGGCGCCCGCGCATGACCGGGGCGGTCCTAGGACTCAAGGTCCAGGGCGTGCCGAACCGGGGGCGGAGGACCGGGGTGGGGGTAGGTCCGTACGGTGGCGGTATGAGTGTCGATCTCGACAAGTACTTCGCGCGGATCGGGTGGGGCGGGGAGCGGGGGCCCACCCTGGGGACGCTGCGGGGGTTGCAGCACGCGCATGTGCTGGGCATCCCGTTCGAGAACCTCGATGTGGTGGTGGGGGCGGTGCCGTCGCTGGAGCTCGCCGATCTGGAGGCGAAGCTGGTCCTGGGATCGCGCGGGGGGTACTGCTTCGAGCACAACACGCTGTTCGCGGACGTGCTGGAGCAGCTGGGCTTCGGGGTGACCCGGCTGACCGGGCGGGTGCGGGTGGGGGCGCGGCCCGGAGAGGTGCGGCCGCGTACGCATCTGGTGCTGGCCGTCCGGGTGCCGGGCTCGGACGGGGTGCCGCATCTCGTGGACGTCGGGTTCGGGTCGCCGGACGCGTTGCTGGAGCCGCTGCCGATGATCCCCGGGGTGGTCCGGGAGGGCCGGGGCCGCCGGCACCGGCTGGTGGTCGAGGAGCCGGACGGGCCCGCGCCCGTCCGGGTGCTCCAGGCGTGGTCCGGCGGGGGCTGGCTGGACCTGGTCGCCTTCACCCTCGCGCCGACCCTCGCCATCGACATCAAGGTGGCCAACTGGTACGTGGCCACCCACCCGCGCTCCCCGTTCCGCCGCCTCTTCGTGCAGCGCACCCTCCCAGCCGGCCACCTGCTCCTGGACGGGGCGACCCTCACCCGCACCGCCGCCGACGGCACGGCGACGGTGGAGGAGCTCGGCGGCGACGCGGAGATCGCGGCGCTGCTGGAGGCCGAGTTCGGGATCGCCCCGCCGCCCGGGACCCGCGCGGCGCGCTAGAGCTTGATGCAGAAGGCCTGGTGCGGGGCACTTCTCCGGTACGGGTGGGGTGCTTCGGACTGAGCCGGTCTGGGTGGAGGCGTTCACGGGTCTACGGCAACGCCTGTCCTTGCCCGGGCGGACGAGCTCAACGCCCACATCGCTCGGTTCCTCGAAAACTACGGCTAGGCTCGCAGGCATGGGAATTGACTGGGAGAACATACTCGACGCAAGCGGTAACGGCCTCGACGATGCCTACGACGGCGCGGTGTCCGCGGTCATGTACAGCGATGACCCGATGGAGGACCGTCGGCCATTCCCCATCGGCGAAGAGCACGACGACACAGACGGCTTGCGCTGAGCTGAGGAACGGCCCCGGCAAGGACCGTGGCCGTCGAGGCCCCGAACAGCGGGGCGAGCCGGCGCATCGTGAGGTTGATCCGGTAGTACACGGCGACCAGCAGGACCCGGTCGGGCAGCGGCAGGCACCAAGGCCTGCCGCCGCCCGCACCATTGCCGCCCCGCTCACGCACCACGCGCACCAAGCCCTCGAACTGCCGCGTCCGCAACCCCGTGAACGCCTCCACCCAGACCGGAGAAAAGCCCCGCTCCAGGCCTTCCGCAACAAGCTTCAGTCCGGGCGCCGTTCCGGGCTCTGGTCCGGGCTCTGGTCCGGGAGGACGAGGGTGGCGACGGCGCCGCCGTCGGGGTGGTTGGCGAAGCCGAGGGTGGCGCCGATGACGCGGGCGTGGCCCCGGGCGATGGTGAGGCCGAGGCCGTGGCCCTTGCCGCGTTCGCGGACGCTGGTGCGGAAACGCTGGGGCCCGTCGCGCAGGAGCTCCTCGGGGAAGCCGGGACCGTGGTCGCGGACGGTGATCCGGCGGCCGTCGACGTGCAGCCGGACGGTGCCGCCGCCGTCACCGCCGCCGTGGCGGTCGGCGTTGAGGAGGAGGTTGCCGAGGATCCGGTCGAGTCGGCGCAGGTCCGTGCGGACCGAGGTGTCGGCGAGGACGGTGACGTCGACGTCCAGGCCGGTGAGCGTCACGGTCCGGCGGACCGCGCGTTCCAGCGGCACCGCCGCGAGGTCCGGCGTCTCGACGTCCGCGTCCAGCCGGGACACCTCCAGCAGGTCCTCGACCAGCGAGCGCAGCGCCTGCACCCGGTTCTGCACGAGCTGGGTGGGCCGACCGGGCGGCAGCAGCTCGGCCGCCGTGACCAGCCCGGTGAGCGGGGTGCGCAGCTCGTGGGCGACGTCGGCGGTGAACCGCTGCTCGTCCTCCAGCCGCCGGTGCAGCGCGCGCGACATCTGGTCGACGGCCGCCGCGAGGTCGGCGACCTCGTCCCGGCCGTCGACCAGTTCGCCGATCCGGGCGTCGGTGCGCCCGGCCGCGATGCCCCGGGCGGCCGTCGCCGCTGTCCGCAGCCGCCGGCTGATCCGGTCCGCGACCAGCACTCCGACCAGCACGGTGATGAAGACCGACGCGACGACGGCGATCAGGATGATCCGGTCGAGGTCGGCGATCGCCGCGCGGTCCTGGGTGAAGTCGACCCGGACGGAGAGCACCCCGTCCTGGACGGCGCCGGCCGCCCACATCGACTCGCCGTCGCCCTGCGGGCCCGCCCCTGCCCCCGTCCCCGCCCCTGCCCCCGTCCCCGGTCCCAGCAGGGATCCGCGCCGTCCGGCCGCCGCGAGGGTGTGCAGTGCGGCGGGCAGCGCCGGGTCGTCCACGGCGGCGGTGCCGCCGGCGGGCTCGCCGCGCGCATAGGCGGCGAGGGCGGAGTCGAGCGCGGTGAGGGCGGAGCGGCGGGCCTGGTCGACGTGCTGGCGGACCATCGCCTGGTGGACCAGCAGGCCGACGGCCACCGCGACCAGGACGGAGATGGCGGCGACGGCGGTCGCGATCTGCCGGCGCAGGGTCAGGCGGCGCAGGGTCGGGCGGGGGAACTTCAGGCGGGAGAGCTTCAGGCGGGAGAACCTCGGACGGGAGAGCTTCAGGCGCGGGAGCTTCCCGCGGCGCGGCGTCATTCGGGGCGCCGCAGCTTGTAGCCGAAGCCGCGGACGGTCTCGATCCGGCCGCCGCCGATCTTGGCGCGCAGCCGCTGCACATGGACGTCGACGACCCGGGTGTCGGCGCCCCACTCGTAGTCCCACACCCGCTCCAGCAAGGTGGAACGTTCCAGCACGATGCCGGGCGCGGCGGTGAACTCCAGCAGCAGCCGCAGTTCGGTCGGGGTCAGCGGGACGAGCCGGCCGTGCACCCGGACCTCCATGGAGTCGGTGTCCACGTCCAGGCCGTCGAAGCTGCGCACGGTCGTCGCCGCCCGCGGCTCGGGGGGAGCCGGAGGGACGGGCGGGGCCTCGGCGGCCGGGACGACGCGGACCCGGCGCAGCACCGTCCGGATCCGGGCGACCAGCACCGCGCTCTCGAACGGCTTGACCACGTAGTCGTCCGCCCCCGCCTCCAGCCCGGACACCACGTCGACCGGGTCGGTGCGCGCCGACATCATCAGGATTGGCAGCTGGCTCTCCTCCCGGATCCGCCGGCAGAGCCCGACCCCGTCGAGCAGCGGCAGCATCACGTCGAGCAGCAGCAGGTCGGGCCGGACGGCGTGGAACACCTCCAGCCCCTCCAGCCCGTCGGCGGCCGTGGAGACGGGGAAGCCGTAACGTTCCAGGGCCATCCGGGTGGCCTCCCGGATCACCTCGTCGTCCTCGACGATCAGGATGTGCGGGTGGGTGGGGGCCGGTGCGGCGTGGTCGTTCAAGGCGTGGTCTCCGGGGGAACCGCGGTCGGGCGGACGGGCTGCGGGACGGGCGTGGCGGTGGGCGCGGCGGTACGGCCCGGGGCGGCGGGGAGGACGGGGGCGCCGGGGGCGGGAGGGGCGACGGGCGAGGCGCCGGTCTTCGGGCGGGCCGGCTCCGGCGACACCGAGGGGCGGCCGGCGGACGGCTTCGCCGTGGGGGCGGCCGGCGCCTCCGGGTCCGCGGTCGGCGTCTGGCTCGGGCCGGGGAGCGGGCCGACGTCCTGCGCCTTCCGTTCGAGCAGGCCGAGCCGCACGCCGTCCCAGCCGTAGTGACTGCTCGTGCGGGCCCAGACGCCGGTCGACTCGTGCAACCACAGGTCCGTGCCGACGGTCTCGGCGCTGAACGCGTTGAGCAGTGGGACGCGCAGGACGGGTATCAGGCGGTCGCCGGACAGGGTGTAGACGTGCAGCACGACCGGTCCGGCGCTGCCCGCGGTGCCGAGGGCGGTGATCAGTTCGGGGCGGCCGTCGCCGGTGAGGTCGCGGAACTCCGGGGCGCGGAGGGCGCAGGCCGTCGGGGTCCCCGGGGCCGCCGGGGCCGCCGGGGTCCCCGGGCACGAGTCGAGGGCGCGCCGCTCGTCCGGGCTGGTGTCCGGGTCCTTCGCCAGCAGGGCGCGGACGTCGACGGCGGTGATGTCCTGCCCAGGGGCGGTCACCTCGGGGACCGGTTGCGGCGACGCCTCCGGGGCGCGGCCGGACGCGGACGCGGGCGGGGTGGGCGCCGGGGCGGCGGCGAGGTCCGGCCAGAGCGGCTGGGGCTTCGGCGAGGGCGTCACGGGCGCGGCCGGACCGTGGTCGCTCAGCCCGCCGGAGGACGCGCAGCCGCTCAGCAGGGCGGCGGCGAGGACGGCGAGGACGGCGGCCGGTGCGAGGAGGGCGGCCGACGCGGGGCGGGCGGGGCGGGGGCGGGCTGGTGGTCGTGGTGCCACGGTCGGTGCTCGTCCTCCTGGTCTGCGGCTGCGGTGCTGCGCTGGTTCGTTCGTCCCCGGTGGTAGGTCGCCGGGAGGGTGGTCGGCGGTTCCGCCTGCCCGGTTCCGCCTAACGGGCCTGACCCGGGCAGGCGGAACCGCCTCACGCCCCCGCCTCAGGCCAGGTCCGCCAGGACGATGATGTTGTCGGTCCAGTGGCCGTCCGCGCCGATCCGCCCGCCGCAGGTGATCAGCCGCAGTTCGGGCGCCGCCGTGTCCCCGTAGACCGTGGCGGTCGGGAACTGGTCCTTGGCCGCCTGGAGCGAGGTGCGGACCCGGAAGTCCACCGTGCTGCCGTCCGCCCGCCGGACCTGGATCCGGTCGCCGGGCCGCAGCTTCGGCACGCCGCGGAAGACGGCCGGGCCGCGCGCGGTGTCGTAGTGCCCGATCAGGACGGCCGGGCCGGTCTCCCCCGGGGTCGGACCATTGCGGTACCAGCCGACCTCGTCGGCCCGTTCGGCCGTCGGCACCTCGACCGTGCCGTCCGGGTTCAGGCCGAGGCTGCCCACCGGGGCGTCGACGCCCGCCGCCGGGATCAGCAGGCGGGTCGGCGGCGAGGCCGCGAAGGGGCGGGGGGCGGTGGGGGTGGCGGCGCTGGTCGGGGCGGCGGCCGCCTGCGTCCCGGTGGTTCCGGCCTCGCGCGCGGAGGTCTCCACCCGGACCACCGGCGTCCGGGTGCCGGACAGCGCGACGGTGGTGCCGAGCACCAGGCAGAGCAGGCCCGCCGCGCCGAACGCCGTCCGGCGCAGCCCGTCGGCCAGCGGGTCTCGGGGGCGGCGGTGCCCCCGGGCGCCCCGGGCTCCCCGGCGGCCGTCGGCCGGCTCCCCGCCCCCGCCCCGTACCGACGACGCGGACGGGGCGGGGGCGGGGGCGGGGCCGGCGGAACCCGTGGAGGGCCCGGAGCCGGTGTCAGCCACGCGCACCGGAACGGCGGCGCAGCAGCGCGAAGCCGATCGCACCGGCGCCGACGGCCGCGACGGTGCCGCCACCGGCCAGCATGAGGCCGGAGTTGCCGGTCGAGCCGGACCCGTCACCGGCCTTGGCGGCACCCTTGGGGACCTCCCGGACCTGCGGCGCGCCCGTGCCCGTGGCCGGAGCCGGCGCCACGGCCGGGCTCCGCTCCGGGGCGACCGACGGCATCGCACCGCCCTTGGGGGCGACGGCCGGAGCGCCCGACGGGGTGGCGGTCGGCGGCACGACGACCTTCGCCGAGGGGTCCCCGGGCTGGGCCGGGGCGGCGGTCGGCTTCTGCGGGTCGGTCGGCTTCTGCGGCGCCGGCTCGGCGGCCCGGCTGACGCTCGGGTTCGGGGAGGCCGACGCGGGGGCGGCCGGGGCTCCGTCGGCCCACGCCTGCCCGCCGGACATCGCGGTCAGCAGGGCGGCACCGGACAGGGCGCAGACGGCCAGCACCCGACGGGCGGGCGAGCGGTGGGTACGGCGCGTGCTCATACGGGGTGTCTCCTTCGTCGCGACGCGGGGTCCGGCCGGTGCGGCCGGTGCGTCGGAAGTGACGCTAGGAGGGGCGTGTCGCGGTACCCGGCCGGCCGTGTCACGGTCGTCCGGCGGCTGTGTAACGGCCCTTCCGGGTCCGGGACTACGCGCCGAAATCGTCGATGAACTGCTCCAGCGGTAGGGACAGTTCCAGCGGTTCCAGGGTGCCGTCGAAGTCGATCCACCACACGGCGGGCACGCCGGGGGCGAGTTCGCCGAGGACGGTGTGCAACACGGTGAGCGCCGCCGACCACGGCTCGCGGTCGGCGAAGGAGAAGACCTTGTGCTCCTTGTGGAAGGACAGTTCGGCGACCTGGCCCGGCGCCACCTCGGCGTGGATCTCGACGAAGCGCTCGAAGACGTCGGACACGGTCGCTCCCGGCCAGTGCCGGGCGAGGGCGTCCGCCAACTGCTCCCGGGAGAACGCCCAGGGCGCCCCGGCGGCGCTGACGTAGAAGCTCGATCCCACGGGCGGTGTCTCCTTCTGCGGTTGCGGTGGCGGGTGCCATTCTGCGCCGCGGCCTGGGCCTGGCCAGTCGGAGCAATGGACGAGCGGGGTGCCGCGGGCCCTGGTGAGACTGGGCGCGAGGGTGCCCGAGCGCTCCGAACGGTTCCAGGGAAAGGCTTGCACCGTGTGTGGGAAAGACAGGCGGCTGATCGGTGCCGCGAGCGTGCTGACACTGGGCTTGAGCACGCTCTGCGGGTCACTGCCGGCGGCGGCGGCTCCTGCCGCGCCTTCGCTCGCGGCGAGCGGCTCCCAGGTCTTCGACCAGCCGCGGTTCTGGCGCTTCACGATCCCGGCGGGCGTGACGTCGCTGACGATCTCCGCCTGGGGCGCGGGCGGGTCCGGCGGGGGTGGCGGAGGCGGCGGGGGCGCGGGCGGGGGCGGCGGCGGGGAGGACGGCGGAACCTTCACGGGCGGGGCCAGCGGTGCGGGCGGCGGAGGGGGTGGGGGCGGAGGCGGCGGAGGGGGTGGCGGGGCCGGTTCGTTCGTCAGCTGTCAGGTCGACATCGGACGTCTGGGCCTCGGCGCCGGCGACGTCCTGGACCTCACCGTCGGTCGACCGGTGGGCGCGGTCGCCGGAGGGTCGGGCGGCACGGGTGGCACGGGTGGCGCGGGGGACAACGGCGACGGCGGGCGGGGCGGCAACGGCACTAACGGCCAGGAGAGGCTCTTTGCTCTGTTAGGGCCTGTAACTTCCGTGACCGCCAGGAAGCTTCTATTCCAGCAACTCGTGGAAGCAGGTGGGGGTAACGGCGGCCGGGCGGGCGGGCTCGGTCGCGGGGGCGCGGGTGGCCAGGGCTCGGGCGGCACCTTCGAGAGCTACGGTTCGGGTGGGTCGGGAGGGGGCGCGGGCAGCGGGGGCTCCGGTGCTCTCCCCTCTAGCCACTACAACTGCTTCGGCACGGTCATCCAGCAGACCACTGGGGCGAGCGGCGGCGAGGGCGGAACGGCGAACCCCGGCGGGGCCGGCGCCAACGGCGAGGGGCGGCTGAACGGTGGCGTCGGGAGACCCGGCGGCAAGGGCGGAAGCCCTGGCATCTCGGGCGGCGGCGGTGAGGGCGGCGCGGCCGTCACCTCCGGCGGCTACGCGTTCGGCGCCGGAGGCCGGGGCGGCGGCGGGTTCGGCGGCCGGGGCGGGACGGGAGGGGACGGCGGGACGGACGGGACCAACGGTGGCGCCGGATACGGTGGCGACGTCGGCGCGAGTGGTGAGAGCGGTACGGGCGGAGCCGCCGGCGGGGGCGGGGGCGTCCTCGTGGCGTGGTGACCGCACCGCTCACACAGGCGCGGACGCCCTTCTACTCGGCGGGGATGCCGCGGAGGAGGAAGGGGAGATGGGCGCCGCGGGCGAGGGCGTCGAGGGCCTGGGTGGTGCGGCGGTGCTGGACGGTGTCCATGGCGTCGCGGAGTTGGGCCTGGTGGAGCCAGTGGACGCCGGTGATGGTGTGCGGCGGGCGGTGGCGGGCGACGGTGGTCTCCTGGGCGGAGGTCAGGCGGCCGCCCCAGTAGACGAAGTTGACGCCCTCGGGGAGGAGCTGGGCGTCGACGTAGTCGGTGGCGAGGATTCTGCGGAGCGGGAGGACGAGGCCCGTCTCGGTCTCGGTGTGACGGCGCGCGGCGAGGTGGGGGAGCTCGTTGGCCTCGGCGCTGCCGCCGGGCATCATCAGCCCGGACTTGTAGGCGGTGCCGACGAGCAGGATCGCGCCGTCACGGTTGAGGATGAGCGCCTGGTGACCGAGTCGGCGGCGCGGCGGGTTGGTGAGGATCTCGGGCAGCTGGTTCAGCAAGGTGGGCTCCTTGGTTGGGAGTTGGGGTGGGTGGCGATGGCGGCGAGAGCCAGGTGAAGCAGGCTGGGAGCCCAGCGGAGATTCCGGTCGCCAGGATCAGCCCGAAGATGAGGAGTTGGGGCCCGAGCGGCCCGTTGCGGATCGGCCAGCAGACGAGCGCGGCCGCGAGGGCACTCAGGGTGGGGACGGCGAGGGCCGTGACGAGGAGCGAGAGCGAACGGCTCACGCCGCGTCGCCGGCGCGCGGCCGGCTGGGCTTCTGGACGGGGATGAAGCGGGGCTTGGGGAGAGCCTGGACGTGCTCGGGCTTGGTGGTCCACTCGCAGCCGCCGGCTTCGTGCCGGAGGTAGGCGAGCCCGGCGAGGTTGTCCATGTAGACCGCCTCGGTGGGCTGCCCGGAGGGGTTGCGGTGGCCGAGGTCGCGCACGACCTCGCCGACGGCGGGGGTGTAGATGGGCATACGGGGGCGCTTGGACATGGGGGCTCCATTGGTCGCGCAGGGTCCCCGATCTCTCACGGGGTGTAGCCATGGTGGACCTTGGCGCCCTACTATCGGAAGGCACCCCCACTCGACAGAATCCGCCGTGGGATTCAGTGATCGAAGAGGTCCGAGCATGCGCGAGACCGAACTTGACCCGTCGACATCTCCGGTGGCGGCCTTCGGTGTTCAACTCCGCAGGTCACGCAAGGCCGCCGGGTTGAACCAGGTTCAGCTCGGCGAGCTGACGAACTTGAGCGACAGCCAGGTTTCCAACCTCGAAAGAGGTACGCGCACTCCCACACTCGACTGGGTTCGGGCAACTGACCGAGTGTTGGCGACCGGTGGGACGCTAGAACTGATGTACTGGAGCCTCAGCGGCTCCTCCCTGCTGGAGGGATTTCCGGAGTACGTGGCGCATGAGGCCAAGGCCATTGAGCTGCGGATGTTCGAACTTGGTTTGATCCCCGGCCTGTTCCAGACGAAGGCCTACGCTCAGGCGTTGGCTGCGGCAGCCGTGCGACGCGGCACCATCACGGAGGAAGACGCCGAGGAGCGGGTCTCCTATCTCCTCGTCCGCCAACAGCGGCTGAGTCAGCCGACCGCGCCACTCGTTCACGCCGTGCTGGACGAGAGCTGCATTCTTCGGCAGGTCGGAGGCGCCGCCGTTATGCGGGAGCAACTTGACCACTTGGCGCAGCTGGCGGATCGCCCAAGGACGATCGTCCAGATCGCGCCCTTCTCCATGGGTGAGCGAAGGCCCTTTGTCGCGATGGTCTACCTGTTGACCATGGCTGACCGAAGCTACCGTGGATACACGGAGTCGCAGGAACGGGGCTTCCTCGCACGGGAATCCGAGCTGGTCACGAGATGGGCCAGGGAATACGATCGGCTTCAGGTGGGAGCCAGTTCGGAGGTGGCATCCCTCGAACGGATCCGCGCGGCTCGGAAGGAAGTCCGATCATGACTCGCTCGCTGCACCTCGCCGGGGCAAGGTGGTTCAAGTCGAGCCACAGCGACAACGGTGGGGCCTGCGTGGAGGTTGCCGCCGACTACCCCGGCCTCGTCCCCGTTCGTGACTCCAAGTACCCCGAGGGACCGGCGCTCGTCTTCCCCACCGACGCGTGGCGCTCCTTCGTCACCGCCGTCCAGGCCGGCGAGTTCGGCACCGTCTGAACCACCGCCGCCCGATGGCCCCGACCGCACGCCGGTCGGGGCCGTCGACATCTTCGCCAGGCTTTCTCCGCCATCCAACGGCGGAGCACCTACCGTGGACAGGGAACGGATCCACTCCCCACGGAAGGGTTCCCGATGCCGAACATCGACCTCACCACCACCCGCTGGCACAGGAGCACATACAGCCAGCAGGGCGGCAACTGCGTCGAAGTGGCACTCGACCTCACCTCAGCCCGCTGGCGCAAGAGCACCCACAGCCAGCAGGGCGGGGACTGCATCGAAATCGCGCCCGACTTCCCAGCCCTCGTCCCCGTCCGCGACTCCAAGGACCCCGCCGGACCCGCCCTCCTCTTCCCCTCCGCCGCCTGGCACTCCTTCGTCACCGCCATCCAAGCCGGCGAGTTCGGCACCGTCTGAACCCGTTGGCACGCCCGCATCGCGAGGGCGGCCCCGCAGCACAGCGCGGGGCCGCCCAGCACCTGTCAGATCCAGGTGTAGTTTTCGTTCGTGATCGCAGCCAACTCGAAACCGGTCACCGGGGCGTCCGGGGACGCGAGCTGCGACAGAGCCTCGCCGATCGGCGGGAACAGCGGCAGGTCGGCGGTCTTGCGGTAGTCGACCCACTCGACGTGCCCGACTTCGTGGCCGCCGTCGGGCAGCTCGTCGTACTCCTCGGTGGCGAGCTGTGCGCGGATCTCCGGGGTGATGTGCATCCGGTAGATCAGGTGCAGCTTGCGCGGGGACGGGGTCGGGCCGGGCCGCTCCAGCCGGGCATCCATCAGCCACAGCAACTCGGCGCCGGCCACGTGCTCGGGGTCGAGGTTGAGTTCCTCCTTCAGCTCGCGGGTGAGAGCGTCCGGGAGCGCCTCGCCGGGCAGCACGTTGCCGCCGACGGTGGTGTAGTGCACGGAGTTCGGGCGCTCGCGACGCAGCAGCGCGACCTCGGTGCCGCAGAAGACCAGGCCGCTGGTGCGGATCTTGATCTTGTCGAACGGCTTGGTGGTCGTCGCTTCGGTGGTGCTCATCGGGTGTTTCTCCTCGGCGGGTGGTGACGGCTGGGACTTTCCCAGCGTGGCCTCCCGGCCGGACGGCCGGGAGGAGTCGGCGAGTTGGCGTCTCTAGCGTGCCCCGGGGAAGCCGTGGTGGCTGCGGGCCTCGGCCTGGGGGACGTGCTCGATCTCGACGCCGGTGAGGGTGAAGCGACGCAGGCGGCACCCGGTGGCGCGCATGACCGGGGCGAGGTGACAGGGGTCCATCTCCTCGATGAGGACGGTGGGCCGGCCGGTGGTGGGGTTCTTCCGGCCGGTTGCTCCGCGCGGCAGGGGCACGGTGGCGTGCGGCAGGGGCGTGATGCGCCAGATCGGGCCCCGGATGGTGGAGAGGCTGGCCTGCCCGAACCCCCGCTCTTCGCGCAGGGTCATCGGCTCGCCGCTGGTGGCCGCGAGGCCGCGGAAGAGCTGCTGCGCGCGGCCCTGGTTGACGATCTGGCCGGTGTCAACGGTGAAGTCCCGGGAGAAGAACGTGGCGGGCGGGTACCCGGCCTTGAGCAGGGCGCGGGCGTGGACGCTGACCATGGGGAGGATCTGGCCGCGCAGGTGGGCGGCGGCGGCCTTGTCGACGTCATCGAGGTGGTGCGCGCGGACCCGGAGAGTGGCGAGGACGGCGTCGATGTCGGCGGCGGTGGCGTCCGGGAAGGGGTCGCGCCGGCCGAGTCCGCGGTCGGCCTTGTGGGCGAGGAGCGCGCCGAGGAAGTGCCGGGTGGCGTCGGTGTAGCCGGACACCTTGCGGAGGTCGGTGGCCGGGTACAAGTTGAGCGCGGTGAACCGGCCGTCGGGGTGGAAGTCCGGGTCGGCGCTGAAGTAGTCGCCATCGGCGTTGCGGAAGCGGTGGAGGCGGACGGCGGTGGCCGTGTGCGGTACGGCGAGGACGCCGTGCAGCGTGTCCCGGACGGTGCTCGGGCTGGGCGTGGCGCGGTCGCTGACCACATGCAGGTAGGGCGTGCCGGGCTGGTCGAGGACGGGCTGGCGTCGCTCGTCCAGCCGCTCGATCGCGGTGTACGGCAGCGGGGAGGTGCCGGGCTGCTGGGCGATCAGCAGGTGCGGCCCGCAGGCGAGGACGTGGTGGCCGTCGACGTGGGTATCGGTCAGCTCGGCGATGCCGACCAGCGGGGCGAACCGCATCTCGACGGCAGCGGTGGCGGCGCCGTGGCCGATCCGGTCGAGGAGCGGCCGGTAGGTGGCGAGGGCGTGCGCGAGGTCGTCGGTGTACTGGTCGCGTGAGGTGCCCGGGGCCTTGCCGACGAAGCCGGTCGCGTAAGGGGTGAGGGAGAAGCGGATGCCGTCGAAGACATCGCCGTACTCGGCGACCAGGCGCTCGTGCATCTGCGTCAACTCGGCGGAGCGGGAGGAGAACCCGACGGAGGACATGCGCATCTTGACGCCGAGGACGTCACGGGCGAGCGCCGCGTAGAGGTCCAGGTGCGGGTACGAGCCGATGTCGTTGTCCAAGTAAGGGAACACGACGCCGGGGCGGTGGATGCGGCCTTCTCCGATGCGCAGTCCCCGGGCGGTGGCCTCGTCGGCGAGCGCGTGCGCGAGGTCGGTGAGGCCGCGGCGGGTGAACCGCCACAGGTCACTGCCGGCGAACTGGCTGCACATCGCGCAGCGGTTGACGCATCCGACCTCGGGGGCGAGGTACTGGAGGCGGGTGAGGGCTTCGTCCGGCAGGGCGGCGAGCTGTTCGCGCAAGGGGCTGAGCGTCTCCGTGGTCACGGGGTGGTCCCTTCCGGTCGGGTGGCGGGGGTCAGGTGGTGGTCGAGGGCGGCGAGCAGCCTGCGGCCGGTCGCGCTGAGGGTGTGCGGGTCGGCGAACGGGCCGTCGTCAGCGGTGGTGATGGCCTCGGCGGTGCCGAGTTCCGCGCCGGGCAGGCACAGCACGTCGGGCGCGGGCAGGTTCGCGAGGAGTACCTGGCCGGGTCCTGCCTCGGCCGGGTGTGAGCCGGGCCCGACCCAGTGGAGTGAGCCGGCCGCCGGGCGGTAGATGCCGGGGCCGTGGAGACCGGTCAGGGTCACGGGGTGGGGGCCGCGGTGACGGAGCTTGAGGTAGTACGGGCCCGGGGCGCTGCTGGTGGCGGCATCGATCGTGGCCGTGTTGAACGCCTCGGGGTCGGGCAGCCACTCGGCCCGGCCGCCGAGCAGCACGACCAGGTGGGCGACGGCGAAGGGTGGCACTCCGCGGAGCTGCTGGTTGACGCCGGACACTTCGGTCGTGCCCTGGTTGCGGCAGTTGATCTCGTTGAGGACCACACGGCCGTCCTCGGTGAGCAGCGCGTCCACGCCGAACAGGCCGGCCATGCGGTGCTCGGCCCACGCCCACTCGGCGATGCGCACCGCGGCGTCGACCACGGCCTCGGCGGCCGGGCGGGGCCACGGGATGGACCAGATGTTGCCCGCGCTCTTGGCCGGGGCGATGCCCGCCTCGGGCACCCCGACGGCCTTGTGCGAGGGCCGGTCGACGTACACGCGCAGGGTGCCCTCCGGCCGGGGCGCGGACAGGATCGTGATGTTGGAGGACCAGCCGGTGACGAACGGGGTGACCCGGTACGGGCCTGGCATCGCGGCGGCCTGGGCGAGGTCGGCGTCGGTGTCGACGAACACGGTCCCCCGGCCCCCGGAGTCGGCCCCGGACTGCACGACGACCCTGTCCGAGGACACCGCCCGGCGCAGCTCCGCGAGCGAGGGCAGGGGCCCGTCGATGCGCACGCCCGCGAGGCGGACCGCTTCGGGGACTTCGGCGAGACGGAGGATCTGCCCGAACGCGGCTTTGTCCTCCAGGCGCTTGCGCAGGTCGGCGTCGATCGCGGAGACCAGACCGTCGGGGCCGGCCCAGGACCGGAGCTGCCTGGTGGAGTACCAGGCGGTGATCACTGGTCGGCGCCCAAGCCCGGCGACTGCGACCCGGGCGGCCTGGGCGATCTCGTTGGTCCAGGACCGCCGCTGCCCCACGCCGCGCACCGGGGCCGCGTCCTCGGCCGCGAGGGTGCGGCGGGCACTCGCGGACTCCCACGCGCGGTACGCGCCGATCGCGAGATCGGGCCGCAGGGCGGGCAGCGCGGCCGGCCCCGAGTAGGAGGTGCGCCCGGAGCTCGCGAACCGCTCGATGCTCACCAGCGCCCGCCCCGCGAGCAGCACCGCGACCTCTACCGAGGCGGCCTCGCCAACCGCTGCGTCGACCTTCACCGACGGCCCGCTCACGCGATCCTCCCGAACTCGGAGGCCCGTACGGCTTCGGCGCCCAGTGCGGCGGCGACCACGATCTCGGTCATGTGCTCCGGGCTGTGTTCGGAGGTGTCGAACACGATCAGGTTCCGGTGCCGCAGCCCCATCCCGTGTAGCAGGAAGGCGTTGAACCGGTGGGCGAACGCGGGGTCTTCGACACTGCGCCGGTCGACGGCGTCGATCTTCTCGCGGCCGGCCATCCGCTCCGCCCGGGTCTCCACGGGTGCATGCAGGTACACCGCGAGGTCGAACCGGGCGAACAGGTGCGCACACCGCAGCGCGAGAGCGGCAGAGAGGTACGGGCCGCCCGCCATGCCGAACGCCACCGTGCGGTCCACGTAGCCGTCCTGGACCAGGATCACGCCGGTGGGCTGCGGCGGATCCAGTCGGACGAGGGCAGCGTCCACGGCGTATCCGCCGAGCAGGTAGGCGGTGGTGATGAACGCACTGTCGGGCTGGCGGACGAGCTTGAGCCGCTTGAGGGCCTTCTTGACGGGGTGGTGCCCAGCGAGGAACCCGCGGTGGCGGGCGGCGGGATGGCCGAGTGCCTCGAAGGTGTCGACCAGGCTGGTGACGAGGGTGGTCTTGCCGGACATATCGAGTCCGTCAACGAGAATCCGCACAACAGGGCCTTCTCTGGCCGAGAAGGGGACCGGACCGCCCACAGGACCCCAAGACCCATTCGGGGCCATTTCCTGCGGACGGCGTGACCAGTAAGACACCGTCAGCTACGGTCTCCCAGAGCGGAGTTGAGGCGTCAATCAGGCATCTCCTGCGCACTCCCGCACGTGACCTGGGGAAACGCCATCCACGGACCGGGGGCAGCATGACGTCCAAGCGTGCACGGCTGGCGGAGCGCCGCGTGGTGCTGGGCTACAGTCAGGAACAGCTCGCCGAGGCGACCGGCGTGTCCGTGTCGACGGTCGTCCGCTGGGAGGCCGGCCGAGCCACCCCGCAGCCCTATCAACGACCTCGCCTCGCAAGGATCCTGCAGGTCACCCTGGCGGAGCTGGCAGGAATCCTGACACTGGAGATGGCGGCGGGCTCAGCCGCCTCCGCTCCGACTGCATTGCTGCCCGACGACGTGGACGCACCGGAGGACGACGTGGACAGGCGCACCTTTGCGATCGGCACCGCAGCGATCGTCGCCTCGACGGCGAGCGAGCCATGGGAGCGTCTGACAGCCGTTCTCGGCGGAAGCCGGGCTGACTCCGTAAGCACCATGGCGCTGCTGGGCGCCACCGCCTCGATGTTCAGCGCGGAGGAGCACACCCCCGCCCGGCTGCTCGCCTCGCAGCTCGGCGAGCACCTGAACGCCATCACCACGATGCTGCCCGCCTCCGGGGCGCACCAGCAGGCGCTCACCATCGCGGCGGGGGAGACCGCCGCGCTGGCCGGATGGACCTACTGGGACCTCGGCGACTACCGGCGGGCCCAGCAGTACTACCGCACGGCTCGGCAAGCCGCCGACATCTCCGGGCACGGACCGTTGCACGCACTCGTCCTCGGCTACGCCTCGTACGGCGTCGGAAGCACCCGGGCCCGGCACATGCTGGCCGCCGCACAGGGGTACGTCCGCGGTCGGGGCCACGCCGCAGCCCGTTCCTGGCTCGCCGCCCGCGAGGCGGAGGAGTGCGCGGCCAACGGCGACCGCGAGGGCGCGGTGCGCGCACTGGACCGGGCCGAGACCGCCTTCGACTATGCCGACCCGGCCACGCGACCGGCCTGGATGAGCTTCTTCGGGCGCGCCCGGCTCGGCTCGATGCAGGTCGCAGCCTACGCCCAGCTGCGCCACGAGGGCCTCGGCGCCGCCGCTGATCAGACCCTCGCCGACCTCGGCGAGGATGACAGAAAAGTGCGTGTTGCCATCCTTGGTGATGTCGCGGCCGGCTACCTGGCCGCCGGTGCCGTCGACCAGGCCGTTGACGTCGGGCGCCGGGCCCTGGCGGCAACGCTGGAGAGCGAGACGACCATGGGCACGGTCAGGCTGTCCGCGCTGGCCGGACGACTCCCGGAAACAGCGGCGGCCCGGCACCTCCGCGAGGAGATCCGGGCCGCACTCGGATGACCGCTCAGTCGTTGGTGGTCTCGCTGTTCACCCAGTCCAGGTAGGCGGTCGAGCCCGTCACCACTGGCACGCCGACGACCTCCGGCGTGTCGTAGGAGTGCCGCTCGGTGATGAACGTAGCCAGTCGGCCACCGAGATCTGCGCGGGTCTTGAAGTCGATGCGCCACTCGGCGGAGTCCTGGATCTCGCCGTCCCACCAGTACACCGACTGGATCGGGTACACCTGTGCACAGGCCGCCAGGCGCTCGCGTACCACCGCCGCGGCCAACTCCCGGGCCCCCGCCTCGTCGTCGTGCGTCGTGGTCACCACGAGGAAGTCACGATTCGTCATGACCCGACCCTAGCCGCCGCAGGCCGGGCAGGGAGAGTGCCAACGCACGCACGCCGCGCTTCGACCGATGTCACCCCTCCCCCACCTTCCAGCCGTGGGAGTACTCGACGTGCACCATGCCCGGTCGATCCTTCGGCGACCGGGCATGGCCATCCCCGCCATGCCGCAGGGTGATGCACTCGTGCGACCACGAGTACGCGGCCAGCACATGAGCCGGACCATCGGCGATCAGCGAATGAACCGCCGCCCCACTGATCCGGAACGCCGTAGCACTACCGGTCAGGAACAACGTCTCGGCGGCGAAGCCGAACCGCAGTTCGTCCCGCCACCCCTCGAACCCCCGGCGCTCGTGATCGATCTCGTCCTCACCCGGAAAGTCCGACTCGGGGATCTCTGCCGTGTGCAGTTCCCCCGCCCCCAGCCGACTCCGGACCGCCTTCCACCGCGACGGCGGAAACCCCAGACTGTGGTGCGCCAACACCAGATCCAGCGCAGCCCCGCGCCGCTCCCCCAACCCGGCGGGGCCCGCCGCATTCGCCCTCAGCGGCACGTACACCAGCGAACGCCGCGAGCGCGCCGCCAGCGCCCAGGCCACCGCGAGATCCTTCGCCGCCCCGAGATCGACGTACATGTCCAACGACCAGTCGTTGTCGTACAGCACCGCCCGCCCCGCCATCGGCGCGGCGTTGACGACCCGGTACTCCTCCCCACCATGCCGAACCCGGTGGACCGTGGTCCTCAACCTCACCGCTCACCCTGTTTTCTCATCACCCGGCAGTCCTACCCCAGGTGAGCGCACATCGTCGCGACCTGCGTGGACGTCACCGCCCTCCAGACCGGCGAGTTCGGCGACGTCTGACGCTTTCGGCAGGCCCAGCGCTGGACCGTCCGACGGCTCTCGAACGGGACCGACGGGAACAGGCCGGGGGCCCGCGGTTTCGGGTGTCAGCCCATCAGGTGAGCCGGGCCATCATGCGGCGGCCGTAGGACTTGCTGATCCTGACGATGGCCATCAGCATGCCGACGAGGAGCACGACCGAGAGGACGGGGACGAGGTCGACGGGGAGGGTGTAGGCCATGGCGATGCGAGCGGCGGAGTCGATGAGGAAGGCGGCACCCCAGGCGGCCGACATCCACCGCATGGCGGCGCGGAAGCTCGCGTGGCGTTCCCAGGAGGAGTACCAAGTACGGGCGGTCTCCTCGGGGAGCATCCTCACCATGGTGGTGAACATGAAGGGCCGCCGAGCGAGGAGGGTGCCGATCATCCACAGACCGAGCAGGCCGGTCAGGTAGCTCTCGCGGGCGAGCAGGAGGCGGGCGTCGCCGGTGAGGAGGGTGATGGCCGTGCCGCAAGCCATCACGCTGAGGGTGAAGAGGCTGACGGCGGAGACGCGGCGTTCGGCGGCGACGGTGTGGATCAGCCGGGCCAACGGTACGGCGCCGCTGACGAGCAGGGCGAGCCACTGGCCCAGGCCGGCCGCGCGCAGCCCGTAGTAGAGGCCGAGCGGTACGCCGACCTCCATGACGGCCGTGCGGATCAGGTCCGCCTTGGGGTTCCCCGGCTCGGTCGCGGCCGTCACCGGCGCCCGCTCGTCGATCCGCTGCGGCTCGGCCGTCATCACCGTCTGTTCTCCCTCGCCCGCGCCCGGGCCGTCGTCCTGGTCGGGCCGTTCGGCCCGCCGTACGGGTACGACGCTACGGCTACGGCCGGGGCGGCGGAATGCAGCTGTGAGCAGACCCGGGGTGCAGAAAACTGCACCCCCTCCTCAGTTCCTTGAGTTCTGGGGGGCGTTCAGGTAGGTGAGCACCGCCAGCACCCGGCGGTTGTCACTGGTGTCCTGGGCCAGATCCAGCTTGCCGAAGATGCTCGCGGAGTGCTTGCTGACGGCGCTGTCGCTCAGGTGCAGCTCCTGCGCGATGCCCGCGTTGGACCTCCCCTGTGCCATGAGCTCCAGTACCTGGAGTTCGCGCGCGCTCAGCGAGGCGAGCGGTCCACCGTGCTCACGCCGCGCCACCAGCTTGGAGATCACCTCGGGGTCCATCGCCGTCCCGCCGCCCGCCACCCGGCGCAGCGCGTCGGAGAACTCCTCGTCGCTGAAGACCCGGTCCTTCAGCAGGTACCCGATACCACCCTGGCCGTCCGCGAGCAGTTCGCGCGCATAGAGCTGCTCCACGTGCTGCGACAGGACCAGCACGGGCAGTCCCGGCACCTCCCGGCGGGCCGCCAGGGCCGCCTGCAGCCCCTCGTCGGTGAACGTCGGCGGCAGCCGCACGTCGACCAGGGCGATGTCGGGGCGGTACCGGGTCAGCGCCCGCGACAGCTCCGGTCCGTTGTCGACAGCCGCGACGACCTCGAAGTCGTACGACTCCAGCAGCCGCACCATTCCCTCCCTCAGGAGGAACTGGTCCTCGGCGAGGACAACGCGCATGGCAGCTCCATGGTCACCAGGGTCGGGCCGCCCACGGGGCTGCTCACGAACAGATCTCCGTCGAATGTACCGAGTCGGCGGCGCACGCCCGCCAGGCCGGTCCCGGCGGCCGGGTCGGCGCCGCCCCGGCCGTCGTCGCCGACCGTCATCGTCAGCAGACCGTCGAAGTGCCGCAGGGCGATGCGCACCCGGGAGGCCCCCGAGTGTTTGGCGGCGTTCGCGAGGACCTCGCACACCGCGAAGTACGCGCAGGCCTCCACCGGCGCCTGCGGCCGCCCGGGAACGTCCACCGCGACCTCGACGTCGAGCGGGTAGTCCAGCGCCACCGCGCGGATCGCGTCGCCCAGGCCCCGCTCCGCGAGGACGGGCGGGTGGATGCCCCGCACCAGGTCCCTCAGCTGCGACAGGGCCGCCGAGGACTGCCGACGGGCCTCGGCCACCAGCTCGCGCAGCTCCGGCGCCTCCTGCCCCAGCCTCCGCTCGACCAGTCGCAGCGTCATTCCGATCGCCACCAGTGTCACCTGGGCCCCGTCGTGCAGGTCGCGTTCGATGCGGCGCAACTCGGCCGCGTGCACCCCGGTGGCGTCCGCGCGGGCCTCCGTCAGCCGCTCGACCCGTCGGGCCAGTTGCGCGCGCCGGGTCGGGCGCAACAGCAACCGGGCGACGCGGGCGTGCGCCCGCAGCGCGTACGGCGCCGTCCACCACACCGCTGCCGCCAGCGCGGTGCCGACGGTGACCGCCGTCCAGGGGGCTCCCGCGAAGGGCCGTCCCCCCGGCAGCCGGTCCAGTACCGCGTCCCAGAAGCTGTAGGGGCCCGTCCCCTCCGTCACCAGGTTCAGGATGCCGGGCCCGACCAGCCCGAACAGCGAGAACCCGCCGACGGCCAGCGGCAGAGCCAGCAGCACCCCCGCCACGAACGGAGCGACCGCCGACCACAGCAGGTCGCGCCACACCGCCGGATCGCCGGCCGTGTGGCGCATCAGCTGCAGCGGCCGCACGAAGTGGGGGGTCCGGTACAGGCGCCGCCCGTACTGGTAGTAGCCGTCCGCGCCGCGCCGCACCGGCTCCGGCACGGGCAGGTAGGGGGCCCGGATCTCCACGCCCAGCAGACCCCCGGCCAGTCGCCGGCCCAGTACGGCGAAGGGGCGGGCCGACTCCACCGCCTTCGGGAAGAGTCCCACGAACCCGGTGCACGGTCCGGCCACCAGTGCCAGCAGCTGGACGGCGGCCAGCACCGGGCCGGCCGACGACAGCAGCGACAGCAGCACCCCCGCGCCCAGCAGCCGCAGGCGCCCGACCGGCTCGGCTCCGGCGGGCACCGCCGCGGGAGTGGCAGCGCGGGCCAGCAGCAGCCTCGTCCAGCGCCCGTGCGCCCGCAGCACCGGCGGTCCGGTCACCAGGCCCGCCGCCACCGCCGCGGCACCGACCCACGCCGTCCCCGGCAGGCCGGAGCCGCCGACCATCCGGCACAGGGTTGCGGCCGTCGCGTACAGGCCGCCGGCGGTCAGCGCGGCGGGAAGTGCTGCCAGGGGGACCCCGATGAGCGGGTCGAGCAGCAGGAAGGCCAGGTCCCGTCCCGTCGCCGGGTCCCGTCGCACCTGCCGTGCCCGCCTGCTGCGCAGCGCCGCTCCGTGCGAGGCGTACAGCCGCCTGCCGTCGCGGTACAGCCCGCCGTCACGCGGGCGGGGATCCGGCGGCCCGGGCACATAGGGGTCACCGACGGGAACCCCCGACCACCGGCCGGCCAGCTCGCGCCGCCACCGCGGAAGCCGACGGAACAGGTCCAGCGCGCCCGCCGAGCCCGTGCCCACCGCGACCACCGCCGGAGCCAGGGCCACCACCGGTCCCAGCAGGCCGAGGAGGGCGAGCACCGCACCGCGCAGCGGCGCCACCGCCACCGCCCACGCCCACGGGCCGGTCAGGGATCCTGCCGCTCCGGCGGGCTCCTCCCGTTTTTCCTTCCAGGCGTTCTGAGCGAGCATCCGGTCAGTTTCGCACGGCCGTTCCAGCACCGAGCGGGGCAGGTGGACAGCTGATCGACGAATGGTCATCCGGCAATGGTTCCGGCACGAGTTCCGTGAAAGCCGCTGGTCAGGGTGGAGCCAGGGCGGATCCGGGAGGAAGAGGTCCCATGACGGGCCTTCAAGGGCGATGGCGGTGAAACCGGCGCTGGGTACCGGGGGTTTCCCTACGCGGCTGCCGCGCAGCCTACCGTGGAGCACGGGTTCCACGCCCGGACCGTACCTCTTTCCTCATCGCAGCTCACCTACTCAACGGGGCGCCCCTCGGCCGGCCCGCCTCCTCGGCAACCGTCGCCGGGCCGATGTCACTCGACCTGGTGATCCACCGGCAACGAGCACCTGCCGACGAGGCCCGCTCCGGCATGGTCGGCCCTGTGAAGAACCATCTCGAACCATGGCGCCCCGCCGAACCCACCCTCTTCCCCCGCCACCGTCCGAGCCCCTTCCTCCCGGATCGCCTGGCATGGCACCCGGGCCACGTACTCGAACCGTTGGCGGAGCGCGTCCACTCCCACCACCGACCCCGCGCCGCCTCGGGCTTCAACCGGGGCCCGACCGGCCTGGGCACCTCCGCCGCCCGCGCGTTCACCCCACCGGCCACCGACCCCGCCGCGCCGCCCCGGCTGGACGTGCTCTGGACCCGCAAGCGCGCGGCCGGGTCCGTGCTGGCGGACCACGTCGCCGCCGTCCGCCGCCGCCTGGCCGACAGCCCGGGATCGCACCGGCCCGGCGGCTGGGTGTACGACCCGGAGGGCACCCTGGCCACGATGCGGCGCGAACCGGCCGCCTGGGGGCGGGAGTTCGCGCCCTGGACGGCGGAGTGCGGCGAGATGGTCGAGCACGGGCGGGCCCTGCTCGCCGAGGTCGGCGAAGTCCGCGGCCGGGGCGTCGGGTTCAGCGCCTCGGGGCGGGCCGGGCTGGTCCCGGTCGCCGTCGGCGCGGATCCGGTGGGGGCGCTGCTCACCCGGGCCCGGCTGGGGGAGAACGCGGGCCGGTCCACCAAGTCGCACCTGTCGACGTGTGGTTCAGCCGACTGGGCCGCGGTCATGGACGAGTTCGGGCTCCAGGGCGTGGCGGCGTACCCGAACTTCGCGGCGGGCGCCTGGGGCGGCGGCCTGATGCCGGACAGCTACGACGACTGGCGGCAGGACTACGTCGTCATCCTGATCTACGGGTTCTACCTCGAATACAACATCGACACCGCGTACGAGGAGGCGAGCGGCAACAGCCTGCAGCACGAGATCCTCGCCCTCTGGGACCTGCCGGAGCTCCCGCCCGACCTGGCGGCCCGACGCGCCCACGTGGCGGCCGACATGGCCTTCTTCGACGCCAAGCGGCGCGACGAGGCCGAAGCCCACGAGGCGGGCACGAGCGGCCTGGCCGCGTGGGTCTACCGCGACCGGGACACCTGGCGCGACATGAAGGCGGCGGACAGCGGCTACTTCACCTACTACCTGTCGTTCCTGCCCGGTTCCGCCGGCCGCGACGACATGATGCTGACCGGCCTGATCGCCGACTGGTCCGACATCGGCCCCGACCTCCGCTTCCAGGAGTGCGGGCAGTCCGTCCTCGCGCTGACCCGCGGCTCGGTCGTCATGGCCGACCTGCTGGACTGCTACGAGCGGACGGTGTGGATGTTCAACACGCACTGGACGGAGACCGCCGGCATCCGCCCCGAGCGCTACGCGGCGTGCACGGCCGTCCTGGCCGTCGGCCTCTGGCTGTTCGGGAACCACCGGCACGACGCGTGGCGCTACTACGCCCTCGCGGCCGACCTGTCCCACGTCGCTCAGCAACGGGACCTGTACGCCTCCGGCCAGCTCGCGGACTGCTACGCCGAGGACCTCACCCCGACGACGCCGACCGACCGGCCGCGGGTCGACGTCCCGAGGCGGGAGCTGCCGTTCGACGTCGAGATCGACGGCGTCCGGCACACCGGTGCCGTCCGGCTGCACACCGTGATCTGCGACGCCGCCGCGAGCGGCGTCCTGCCGATGAGCGTCATCGAGTACGAGTTCATCGTCCCGTGGCTGCTGCGGGAGGGGAGGATCCCGCCCGCGGCCTTCCTCGCGCACATGGACCGCGCCTACTGCCACCACTTCGCCCGGCTCATGCGGGCCGGGCACGAGAGCGACTTCGAGCGCGGCTTCAACGAACCGGTGTCGGCGCTGGTCATGGAGCAGTGGTGGCACGGCATGTTCTTCGCGATCGGCGCGGGCAGCCTGGTCGAGGCCCAGCCCGACCGGGTCGCCGGCGACCGGGCGCACTCCTGAGCCCTCCCGGTGTCCCTCGATGTCCCCGACCGCCGGCGCGGTCGGGGACATCGGCGTTTCACCCCCGGCTCGGCCTCCGCGCGCCTACCGTGGACGGGGACCGGATCCACTCCGCGCGGAAGGATTCTCACGTGGCCATCCACACCCACTGGGTGAAGTCCAGCTACAGCCGGAACGGCGGGGCCTGCGTCGAGATCGCGGCCGACTACCCCGTTCTCGTCCCCGTCCGCGACTCCAAGGACCCCGCCGGGCCCGCGCTGCACTTCTCCCCCGCCGCCTGGCACTCCTTCGTCGCCGCCATCCGGGCCGACGAGTTCGACATCCTCTGAATCCGTATCCGCTGATCCCTATCCGCTGGGCCGCATCCGCCGAGCCGTCCCGTCACACTCCTGTGCTGTACTACGCGTTCAACCGTTCGCCCACGTCTCAGGAGCCCGACCGTTCGATGAGTGCCGCCTGCCCGCAGTGCTCCGCGCCGGACCAGTCCGTCGCCGTTCCGCACGCCCTCGACCCCGCCGCCCAACCACCGCTCGACGAGCAGACGCGCGCGCTCCTCGCCCCGCCGCCGCCTCCGCAGCCCGCGCCGCACCGGATGGGCGGGGCCGCGATCTGCTTCTACTCGCTCGCCGGTGTCTTCGCCCTGCTCGCCGTCTTCGCCCTGACCCGCCCCCGGGTGGACGACCCCACCAGCTACGGCACCGCCTACGCCCTGGGCTACTTCATCGGCCCGTTCCTGCTCCCCGCGCTCTTCGCGGGCATCGCGGCGATCATCCACGCCGTGTCCAAGGGTCGGCACGGCCGCCGCGCCGCCGAGTCCCTCCCCCAGCAGCAGGCGTTCTGGCAGCGCAACCACGCCGTCTGGCAGGCCGCGTGGCTGTGCCGGCGCTGCCGGGTCGCGTTCTTCCCGGACGGCGTGCTCCGCAAGGACTTCGCCGCCTCCCCGCCGATACCGCTGGACCAGTTCCCGCTCTGGGTGGTGACCGCCGCCGAACGGGCCTACGGAGCCGCCGCCCCCGTCGCGCCGTAGTGACCGGCCGCCGCCTGCCCTGCCACGATGTGCGGATGCCCGGAACGCCGCCGCTCCCGCCCGCCGAGCTCCTCGACGTCCGCCGGCTCCGCCTGGTCGAGGTGGCCGCGCCGCGCCTGTCGGACGAGGAGCGGAGCGCCCGGGACCGCGCGTGGGCGGACGCGGTCCGGCGCAACCCCGCGCTGTTCGACGGCCCGGCGGTGGCCTGCGCGGGCGCGTCCTGGCACGGGCCCGGCGAACTGCTCGTCTCCTGGGCCCGGGTGACCTACCGGCACTACGCCCTGCGCTTCGTCCCGGGGTCGAAGGCCGCCACCGCGTCGCTGTCCGTCGGCGTGCTCCAACCCACCGAGGACGGCCGGCTGGTGGTCGGCCGGATGTCCCCGTCGACGTCCGCGCCCGGACGCTGGCAGCCACCGGGCGGCGGCGTCGAACCGCCCACCGACGGCGAGCCGTTGGATCTCGCCGCGCTGCGCCGCGAGGCCGCCCGCGAGCTGGCCGAGGAGACCGGGGTGGTCACCGCGCCGGACGACCTGGCGCTCTGGGCGGTCACCCGCGGCCGGTACGGGAGCGTGGGCGTGCTGTTCCGCGCACCCGCCCTCCCCGAGGCGGTGGTGCGCGAATGCTTCGCCGCGCTGGCGCCGCCGGAGCGGGAGCTGGTCGAGCTGGCGTTCGTCCGCTCACCCGATGAGCTGGCGCGCTTGGACGGCCCGCACGCCGACTACCTGGCCCAGCTCGTCCACCGCTTCGCCACCGGGCGGGCGGGCGGCGGTGCGGAGTAGGAAGTCGGCGGGTCCGACTTCCTACTCCGCGCCCACTCACGCCCGGCGCAGCAGGAACGTTTCCTCTCCCGCGCAGGAAGTCGGCCCGGCCGACTTCCTGCGCACGCCCGCCGCAGCGATAGCCTCCACAGATGATCGACGAAGCCGACGCCACCCCGTGGGCCGCCCTGTTCGAGGAACCGGGCCCGTCCGCGCCGCCCGCCAAGGCGTGGCTCCTGGGCCTGGGCGCCAACCGGGCCGCACCGGCCGACGTCCTGATCGGCGTCCTCGACACCGGCCACACCGACCTCCTGCTCCGCCGGGACCTCCCGCCCGGCGTGGTGGACGCCGCCGTGGACCACCCGGCCAGGCGCGTGTGGGGCGCGGCCGCCGAGCAGCATCCGCTCTCGCCCGCCCAGTGGGCGCGCTTGCTCGCCGCCCACGCCGGCACCGAAGTGCACGATCTGCTGGTCGAGTTGGCGGAGGAACAGGCCGCCCGACGCGAAGACCGGCCCCGCCCGCGCATCGGCATCGAACGCCCGCCGGCCCCGGACGCCCGGCCGCCCGCCACGCCCGAGGAGATCGCCGCCCGCGCCGACGCCGTCCCCGAGATCGGCCCGGCGGACCGGACGTACGCCCTGTGGTGGGTCGCCGAGCTCCACGACGACCCGGACGCCATGCGGCAGTTGGCGTCCTCCCCCAAGCTGTGGGTCCGCCGCAGCGTCGCCCGCGCACCGCACCTGCCCCCGGACGTCGTCGGACTCCTCGCCCGCGACGAGGACCACGCCGTCCGGCTTTTCCTCACCGAGTCCTGCGACGACGCCCCGGCCGACCTGCTCCTCACCCTGTGGGCGAACGGCCTGACCGGTACCCTGTCGTTCCCCGGCGGCCCCCGCGCCCACCCCAACTTCCCCCGGCACGACCTGCTGCGGTTCGCCGACGACCCCCGCCCGCGCGTGCGGCTGCTCGCGCTCGACGACCCGGCGTCCACCGCCGAACTCGTCGAACGCCTCGCCCGCGACCCCGACCCCGCCGTCCGCACCCGTGCGGCGGAGGACCCCCGGCTCTCCCCCGGCACCGCCACCGCCCTGACGGCGGACGCCGACCCCGACGTCCGCCGCGCCGCCCGGCGGCACCCTCACCTGCCGCCGACGCTGCTGGCGGCCCTGCTGCACGACGCCGACACCGCTGAGGAAGCCGCCGGCAACCCGGGCATCCCGGTGGCCGTCCTGCGCCGCATGGTCGCAGCTGCGGCGGCCGGGATCGGCCGACGCCCGGAGTAGGAAGTCGGACCCGCCGACTTCCCACTCCGGCGGCCCGGCCCGGCGGCTCAGTAGTCGACGACGTCCAGGTGGTAGGTGGTGTCGACCCAGAAGCCGCCGGCTTCGGCCTTGATCGTCAGGACGTACTGGCCGGGGACGAGCGGGTCGAGGGCGCACCAGAGGCCCCAGGCGACGCGCGGCATGCCGACGGCGAAGAAGCGCCTCGACGCGAACTCCTGCACCTTCAGCGGCACGCCGTTCAGGGTCGCCTCGGCGCGCGAGGCCTCGACGCGCCACGGCTCGGCGGAAAGCCCCAACGCCAACCGCTGGGTGTTGAACACCGGGAAGAACACCGGCCGCCCCGCCGCGATCGGACAGCGGCGCACCACCCGGCCCCCGTAGGTACCGGCGAGGAACCACACGTCCGAGGGCTGGCGCCAGCCCGCGAACTCGCCCGTGGTGTCGGCGACCGGGCTGCGCTCCTCCGGCGCCGACAGCGCCCACTTCCACCAGCGTGCCGCGAGTTGCCCGCCCCGGCGGGGGTCCACGGTATCGGCACCGGTCTCGGGGGACACGGCCTCGCCCACGTCGACTCCTTCGGCTCCACACGGGTACGTCACAACGGTTCGCCGTGACCCTATCCCGGCGCCGCAAGGGCTTCCGCGCCCGCCCCGGGCGGAGGCGGTCAGCCGTCGAGGCCGTCGAGGCGCCGGACGACGACCTCGTACTGGTCGACCGCGCCCTCCCACTGGACCACCAGGTTCGGATCGTCCCGGTCGTACAGGCAGAGGGCGAGGTCGTGGGACTCCGGGTCGCAGAAGGCGGCCAGGTAGTCGCGGAGCCCGGGGTCGGTGACGGCGGCGACGCGCTCGTGCGCCTCGTCGTCGACCTCGTCGGCGGAGGCGCCCAGGCCGGCGGGCACCTCGTCGGCGGAGGTCGCGCCGAGCAGGCCGGTGGCGGCGCGGAGGGCGTCGAGGAGGGTGTCGGCGGAGGCTATCCGGGCCTGCCAGAGCGTCCACGCCGTCGCGGGCAGGTCCGGCGCGGCGAGGTCGACGCCGTGCCGCTCCGCGAGCCGGCCGAGCTCGGCGCCCGGGACCACGCAGCCGTCGGCCAGCTCGGAGAGGTCGGCGGCCAGACCGGCGGGGAAGGCGGCCGGGTCGACCAGGTACAGCGAACGGCTCGCGTCGAAGACCGGCGACGGGTGGTCGAGGTCGCCGGGCGGGGTGAGCAGCAGGTACTCGAAGGTCAGCGTCGCCTCCCCCGCGAGCGCGGCCCGCCCCACCCACGCGCGGTCGCGGTCCAGCTCGCTCTCGGCGAGGAAGTTGCCACTGTAGAAGGCCCCGTACCGGGCCCCGGCGTCGTACGCGTCCAGCGGCCGCCCGAGCACCTCCCCGAAAGCCTGGGCGAGGGCGGCGATCCAGTCGGCGGTCAGCGGCGCGGTGCTGTGATCATGCGTCATGGTGCGAGTACAGCACGACCAACTGACACCCCGCGCACAGCTGTTGGCTCAGCGGCTGTAGTTCTTGAGGACCTCGGTGTCCAGGGTCACGTCCAGCCCGGGCAGGTCCACGCGCTCCCCGTAGTCGTAGCTCCGGATCTCGCGGTACCGCCCCTTGACCGGCTCGCTGTGGACGGTGACGGTGTCGCTGTCGCGGTCGACCAGGAGGTAGACCGGGATGCCGCTCTCGGCGTACGCCCTGGGCTTCTTGACCCGGTCCCGTTCGTCGGCCCGCCGGTCGAAGGAGGTGACCTCCGCGACCAGCAGGACGCCCCGCGCGTCGGCCCACTCCCCCTGGCCGGCGAAGTACTCGGCGGGTGCGAGGGTCCCGTCCGGGCGGGCGTCGCCGTTCTCGTACGAGGGGATCCGCAGGCCTTGCTCGGCGAAGAGCCAGAGGTCGGGGCGGTGTTGCAGGCAGGTCCGCTGAAGCCACGCGATGATCTGGCCGTGGTCGCCGTCGGGTGGGGGCTTGACGCCGATCTCACCGTCGAGGAATTCGAGCACGGTGCCGTGGCGGGCGGCGGCCTCGGCAATGGCTTCGAAGGTGTCGAGGCGCAACGGGGGCTCCTGAACGGACGGGCGGGTGCGGTCAGCCGGTGGCGCGGACGTAGATGTCGGCGGCGCCGGGGAGGCCGGTGGGGTCGGTGGCGATGTAGATGTGGCGGGCGGTGGGGGGATGGGGCGGGGTGGTGGTGACCACGACCACGGGGGTGGGGGTGGCTTCCGGGATGGTCGGGTCGGGGGTGGGGGGTGCGTCCTGGGTGACGGTGGTGGTGTCGGCGGGGGTGAGGACGGTGGGGGTGGGGGCCTCGGTCGGTTCCGGGTCCGGTTCGACGGTGGGCGTCGGCGTCGGGGTGGGGTCGTCGGTGGTCGGCGAGGCGGAAGGGGAAAGGGAAGGAGAAGGGGAAAGGGAAGGAGAAGGGGCGACCGCCGGCGCGTCGCCGAGTTCCGCGGCCTCGGCCGGCTCGTCGCCGCCGAGCGCCTCCGCGAGGTCCGTCGGCAGTGCCGTGACCGGGCCCGGGGCGGGCAGGTCGTAGGTGCGCAGGAAGTCGCCGATGCCGACCTCGCGCCCGCCCGCCAGCCGGTAGTGCAGGTACGCGACGGGCGCGCCGGTGGTGGTGTGCGTGTACACCGCGCCGACCGGGACGTAGTAGCGGCCCGCGCCGGGGTGCTGGGAGGGGTGGAGGCCGGCGAGCAGCTCGGCGCGGTCGCGGTCGGTCTCGATGACGCCGCGCCCGAGCGTGAGCGCGTTGATGCCGCGGACGGCCAGCGCGGCCAGCACCGCGACGCACAGCACCAGCCCCATCGCCACGGTGCGGCGCAGCACGGGGCGGCCGTGCAGGGCCGGCCACGAGTCGCTGGGCATGCGGTCCGGCGACAGCCCTCCGTCGGGCCCTCGTTGCCTCACTGTTCCTGTTCCCCCGGTCTGTGGTCGTGGCGGCCCGGCACCGGGAACGGCCACTCGTAGTCCTCGACGTGGACCCTACGCTCGAAGTTCCGGGTGGGACCAACCAGCCCGATGACCGCCGGGCTCAGCCCAGGTACGCCGGGGCGAGCGCGGAGTCCATCAGCCGCCGGGCGGCGCCGCTGCCGTCGGCGGGGACGGTCCACAGGTCGGTGCCGAAGTCGCCGGGGAGGGCGTAGACCAGGGTGCCGTCGTCGGACCAGAGGGCCTGGTCGTCGATGTTGCGCTGCTCGGCGGTGGCGGTCTCGGTCATGGTGGCGAGGTCGAGGACGTAGAGCCGCCAGGGGGCGTCCTCGGGGGCGCCGGGGGCGCGCTTCTTGTAGGCGACCCGGGTGCCGTCCGGGGAGAGGGACGGGCACTCGACGTTCTGGTGGAGGGTGGTGAGGGTGCGGGCGCCGAGGTCGCCGCGGACCAGGTGGGTCTGGCCGCCGGTGGCGACGGTGGCGTAGAAGGTGTTGTCGTCGGCGAAGGTCACGCCCCAGATGTTGAGGTCGGGCGCGCGGTACGGCTTGCCGTCCTTGATCACGTCGAAGGTCTCCAGGTTGTCCCGGAGGTTCCAGTCGCGGACGTCGACGATCGAGGTGCGGGTGGAGAAGTTCGTGCCGGCGTACGAGTCGCCGCTGACGAAGACCGTCCAGGCGGCGAGGTGGCCGGAGGGCGAGACCCGGGAGCGGGTGGGGATGCCGGCGGCCGGGAAGGAGCGCAGTTCGCGCAGGTGGTCGTCGAGGACGACGGCCCGGTAGGTGTCCTGGACGGCGCCGCGGTCGGCCTGGAGGCAGATGCCGGTGCCGGCGGCGGCGTGGAAGCGCAGGCACTGGACGCCGGAGGAGGTGCGCGGGCCGTCGGGGTGGTCGGCCGGGACGGTGGCGATCTCGTCGCGGTGCGGGCCCCAGGCCATGTTGCGGACGACGAGCTGCCGGGTGGCGGGGGTGCGGAGGGAGACCGGGCCGGGGGTGACGACGGGGCCGCCGGCCTGGACGCGGTCGCGTTCGGCGGAGCGGTCGGCGGCCCACAGGACGGCGCCGGTGCCGACCCCGCCGAGGAGGAGGACGGCGACCAGCAGGATCAGCACCCGGGTGCGGTTCGGGAGGGGGGCGGTGGTCACGGGCGCACCTCGGGGTCGGCAGGTTCTTCGGAAACGGGAGGTTCGGGGACGGACGCGGCGGCGGGCTCGCGCAGCACGACGGCGGCCCCGGCGACGCAGCCGGCCAGCGCCAGCGCCGACCAGGTGAGCGCGGTGGTGCCGCCGACCGCGCTCCACAGCGCGCCGAACCCCAGCGAGCAGGTGAACCGGGCGAGCGCCTGCCCGGTGCCGACCAGGGCGAGCCCGGCGCCGCGCTGTCCGGCGGGGACGGTGTCGGCCGCGGCGGCGGCGAGGACGCCGTCGGTCGCGGCGTAGAACGCGCCGTGCAGCAGCAGCACCCCGCACACCACCGGCAGCCCGCTGAGCGGCGAGAGCAGCAGACCGTAGGCGAGCAGCAGGACGCCGTGGCCGGCCAGGAACAGCTTTCGGCGGCCGATCCGGTCGGCCAGCGCGCCGAGCGGCACGGCGAGGAGCAGGAAGGCGGCGGCGGTGCCGAGCGGGAGCAGCGGGAAGTACTCGGTGGCGAGGCCGAGCCGGCGCTGCACGAGGAGGTAGAGGAAGGAGTCGCTGACGGTGGTGAGGCCGAGCAGCACGGCGCAGAGGGTGAGCCGGCGCAGGCCGGGGGTGCGGAGCAGGGCCAGCCCGTCCCGCAGCCGCGGCTGTCCGCCCGTCGCCGAGCCGTCGGTCCCGGCGGGTTCGGTGAGCCGGTTCGGGACGAAGAGCAGCAGGACCAGCACGCCGAGCACCGCGACGCACGCGCTGACCGCGAACACCGCGTGGTAGCCCTGCTGTTGGCCGCCGTCGGCGAGCAGCGGGCCGCCCGCCATCCGCAGCACCAGGAAGGCGGTGAGCGGTCCGAGCAGGGCGCCGGCCGTGTCCATCGCCCGGTGGACGCCGAACGCCCGGCCCCGGTGGGCGGGTTCGGTGGCGAGCGAGATCATCGCGTCGCGCGGGGCGGTGCGCAGGCCCTTGCCGGTGCGGTCGACGGCGAGCACGGCGCCGATCAGCGGCACCGTGTGGACGAGCAGCAGCAGCGGTTTGCAGAGTGCCGACAGGCCGTAGCCGACGGCGGCGATCGCCTTGTGCCGGGGCGCGCCGTCGCGGCCGCGCCGGTCGGCGAGGTGGCCGCCGGCCAGCCGGACGAGGGCGCTGAAGCCGTTCTGGATGCCGTCCAGCAGGCCGAAGCCGAGCGGGGAGAGGCCGAGGCCGGTGAGCAGGTAGAGCGGCAGGACGGCGCTGACCATCTCGGAGGAGACGTCGGTGACCAGGCTGACGGTGCCCAGGACCAGCACGGTGCCGGGCACGGCGGCCCGGACGGCCTTGCCGCCGGCGCCGGGGGCTTCGGCGGTCGGCGCGCCGGGATCACCGGCGGCCTCCCGCCGCCCCGGCCGGGTGGCCGGGGCGACGGGGGCCTTGGAGCTGCGGGAGTCCGCGACGTACACGGGCGTCAGTTCCAGATGCCGGTGATGGTGGCGGCGGTGGCGGCGTTGCCCGCGTGGGTGGTCAGACCGGCGAGGTCCTCCAGCGTGCGCAGCACGTTGTAGTGGTTGTAGGTGGTGGCGGTGGAGGAGCCCGGGGTGACGTGGGCGCCGTAGAAGATGGTGGGGATGCGGTTGCCGGAGTTGCGGTTGTCCTCGTCGAAGGTCAGGACGAGGATGCTGTTGTTGTTCTTGGCCCAGGTCGCGTAGGCGCCGAGCTTGTTCTGGACCCAGGTGTCACCGGTGGACACCGAGCAGTCGTGCATGTCGTTGCACAGGTCCGGCACGACGAAGGAGACCTTCGGGAGGGTGGCGAAGTTCGTCGGGAACTGCGTCATGGTGAACGCGGTGTTGGTCGGCACGTTGCTGAAGCCGAACCACGGGTTGTGCTTCTGCGCGTACTTGCCGCTGGAGCAGACGGTCGAGCCCTGACTCGGCAGGCCCTCGTTGTAGCTGCCCCAGGTCTTGCCGGCGGCGATCAGCTCGGAGCCGAGGTTGGCGGCGCCGATGGAGCCGACCGGCACGCAGCTGTCGTCCGTGCGGCCCTGGTTGGAGCCGGAGAACAGCTGGTAGTAGTTGGGCTCGCTGGGGTGGGTGATGCCGAACGACTGGGTGAGGTTGGCGCCGCCGGCCTTGAGGGTGTTGTTGATGTACGGCGCGCTGGAGCTGCCGATGATCTGGGTGTAGGCGTGGTTCTCCAGGACGACGACGACCACGTGGTCGGGGGCCGGCAGGGCGGCGGCGGACGCGGTGGTGCCGGTGGCGGCCCAGAGGCCGAGCGAGCCGGCGACCATGCCGAGGCCGGCGGCCAGGGCGGTCAGGGTGCGACGACGGGGGCGGCTGGGGGTTGCGGCGCCCTCGACTGCAGGGGTAGTGGCGCTCATGTCAACAGTGTCGGGGGTTTCGGGCATGGTGTCCTCCGTACGTCGGGTACGGCCGGGTCGGGGAGGCGGCCCGGCTGCGGGGAACTGCCGGATGGGGAGAGGACCGCCGACCGGCGGGACCGGCGGTTTCCGAGCGCCGCAAACAGTAGGAGCGGGCCGGTGGCGAGTGCCTCGTCGGCAACATGAAGAGGAGGCGAACAGCGATCGCTGGCCGAGGATGGCTGTCGGGCGCGGGTCACGAGCGTCCCGATTGACCCGTCCGTCGCGGGCGTGGTGGGATTCCGGCAGCCCCGATCGGCCCGGAATCCGCCCTGACCTGGGGATTCGCGGGGCAGCGGACGGGCGGGGGCCGGTCGGCCGTCGGACGTCCGTCGGACGTTTTCGGACGCCCGGGGTGACCGCCGGACGATGTCGGCCCGCGGCCGGGTGTCGGGCGGGTGACATGGAGGAGCGAGACGTGAGCGGGGCGTGAGCTGGGCGTGAGGGGTCCGGACGGGAACGGTTCGGGTGGCCCGGGATCGGGCGCGTTGGGCGGTTCGGGTGACGGCGGACGCGCCGGGACGCGGGCGTGCGCGCCCGCGGGGCGCGCCGGTGGCGCGGGTTCCGGTACCCGTTCCGACACCCGTTCCGACGCCGGGTGGCTGGTCGTCGGGGTGGGCGTGCGCGGGTCGGCCACGGCCGCGGAACTGCTCGCGCTGATCCGGCGGACGCTCGCCGGGGCCGGGCTGCCGTCCGCCGCCGTCACCGCGCTCGCGACCCTCGCGGGGAAGGCCGACCACCCCGCCGTCCGCGCGGCGGCGGCCGCACTCGGGGGTGCACATGGCGGCGTGCCGGTGGTCGAGTACCCGGCCGTGGTCCTGGCGGCCGTGCCCGTGCCGAACCCGTCCGATGCCGTCGGCGGCGCGGTCGGCACACTCAGCGTGGCCGAGGCGGCGGCGCTCGCGGGTGCGGCGTCCGTGGGCGCAGCCGACGCCGTGCTCGTCGTCCCCAAGCGGAAGTCACCGGCCGCCACCGTCGCCGTCGCCCGCGTTCCACTCCACCCCCTCGAAGCCCCCGCGAACCCAGGAGACCAGCCGTGAGCCCCACACCCCCCACTTCGCCCGAGCCCGAATCCGAGCCCGACCTGCGCCACCACGGGGACGCCGAGGTGCGCGCCGACGGGGCCGGCCTGGTCGACCTCGCCGTCAACGTCCGCACCGGCACGCCCCCGCAGTGGCTGCGCGACCACCTCGCCGCCACCCTCGCCGACCTCGCCGCCTACCCCGACGGCACCGCCGCCCGCGCCGCCGTCGCGGCCCGGCACGCCCGCCCGGCGGACGAGGTGCTGCTCACCGCCGGCGCCGCCGAGGCCTTCGTGCTGCTCGCCCGGGTTCTGGCGCCACGTCACGTCGCCGTCGTCCACCCTCAGTTCACCGAACCGGAGGCCGCCCTGCGGGACGCCGGACACGACGTGCGACGGGTCCTGCTCTCCCCCGCCGACGGCTTCCGGCTGACCGACGGCGCCGTGCCGGAGAGCGCCGACCTGGTCGTGCTCGGCAACCCCACCAACCCCACCTCCGTCCTCCACCCGGCCGCCGTCGTCGCCGCCCTCGCCCGCCCCGGGCGCACCCTGGTGATCGACGAGGCGTTCATGGACACCGTGCCCGGCGAGACCGAATCCCTCGCCTCCGCAAGGGACTTGCCCGGCCGGGTGGTCGTACTGCGCAGCCTCACCAAGACCTGGGGGCTGGCCGGCCTGCGGATCGGTTACGTGCTCGGCCCCGCCCCGCTGATCGCCGCGCTCGCCGCCGCCCAACCGCTCTGGCCCGTCTCCACCCCGGCGCTGGCCGCCGCCGAGGCCTGCTCCACCCCGGCCGCGCTCGCCGAGGCCGAGCAGGCCGCGCGCGAACTCGCGCTCTGGCGCGACCACTTGCTGAAGGGCTTGGCCGCCTTCCCGGACGTCCGGGTGCACGGCGACCCGGCGGCGTCCTTCGTGCTGATCGAACTGCCGGGCGCGGACGCCGTCCGGGCCCGGCTGCGCGAGCACGGCTTCGCCGTCCGCCGGGGCGACACCTTCCCCGGCCTCGGCCCGGACTGGCTCCGCATCGCCGTCCGGGACGAGCCCACCACCGACCGCCTGCTGGCCGCCCTGGGCGCGGTGCTCGCGCGCTGACGCCGGGGGGCGGGCCGGCCGGGGGCCGACTGCGCCCGGGCCTACGCCTCGCTCCCGGCCCGGCGGCCACGGGGCACCCCCGGGCCCGGTCCGTGTCGGGCCCGGCGCCGTACTCGCGGGCCGACGCCCGGGGTTCGCCCCGGGGCCGAACCCCGGCACCCACGGCTGCCCCGGCCCCACCGGGCCGCCTACTCGCAGATCCGCTCCTCGGCGGTCGGTTCGAGCAGGACCGGCCCGGGGAGGTAGCCGGGTGCCTCGAAGCGGAGCCGGTCTGGCGCGGTGAGGGTCGCGTAGCCGGGCAGCACCGGCGGGCCCGAGCCGGCCCCGCGCGGGCCGGGGAGGCCGGACGGCAGGGCCGGCGGCCACGGGGCCTTCCAGGTCCGCCCCGCGAAGCGCAGGTGCGCGAGGTCGCAGTGGGCGCTCCAGTCGACCGGGTACGGGCGCCCGACGACGGCCGCCGGACCGGGGTCGGCGGGCGTCACCCCCGGGGTCACCTCGCGGCGCGGCGGCCCGGCCACCGACAGCACGACGTCACCGTCACCGTCGGCGGCGACGGCCAGGGACGGCGCCGTCGCGGTCGCGGGCCCGGGCGCCGTCGCCGGTGTCCTGGTGACCGTCACGACCACCGACCGGCCGGCCCCTCCCCCGTCGCCCGAGGTGGCCAGCACCACCGCCAGGGCGGCCCCGGCCACCCCCACCACCGTCCACCGGGCCGCCCAGACCCGCCGCCGGCTCGCGGCGGGGTCGTCCGTCCCGGCGTGTTCCTGGTAACCGTCCTGGTAACCGCCCATCCCGGTCGCCTCCTCAGACTCCGTCCTGGTGCAGCTTGGACCCCTCGGCCCCGCAACCGGTTCCCGCCCCCGGGTACGGGACTCAGGACCGCAGCACCACCGCGTCCCCGACCCGCACCCGGCCGGGCGCCAGCACCCGGGCGTACACGCCGATGCACGGCAGGGCCGGCATGCCCGGCAGCGGCACCAGCCGGTTGCGCTCCCCGAGGGTGCGCAGCGCGGCCGTGGCCCGTGGCAACGGGCCGTGCGCGAGGGTGGGGACGGCGCACCGCGGCGTCGCGGTGACCACGTGCAGGCGCAGCTCCGCGCCGACCGCCAACTCCCGTTCCACCCAGCCGTTCTCGACGAAGCCCTCCGCCGCTCCGGCAGTCCGGATCACCAGGTTCGGCCGGTACCGCTCCGCCGCCACGCCGTCCACCTCCGCGCCCACCTCCGCGCCCACCTCCGCGCCGTCCGCCGCCGCGCCGTCCGCCGCCGCGCCGTCCGCCGCCGCGCCGTCCGCCGCCGCGAGCCCGGCCGTGCTGAGCAGGTGCAGCGGCGCGAAGTCGAAGAACGTGCCGGGCGGCGCGCCGCGTCCCAGCTCGTTGACGGTGAAGTCGACCTCGGCCTCGATGCCGCGCGCCAACACCTCGTCCGGCACCGAGCGTTGGATGGTCGCGCCCTCCGGCGGCTCGGACACCAACCGGACCTTGCGGCCCAGCCGTTCCGAGAGGTCGCCCTCGTCGACGGCGCCGCCGTCCGCGCCGGTGAGCGCCACTGTGCCGTCCGCCGCGGTCGCCGCCGTGAACCCGAGCATGCCCGCCCACAGCCGCGGGTGCTTCGCGCTCACCACCCGGCCGGTCTCGGCGTCCAGCAGCGCGTACGCGCGGTCGCCGGTGATGCCGCGCTCCGTCACGGCGGCCTCGCGCAGCTCCTCGCCGAGCATGGACTTCACCGGGTAGCGGCGCAGGCGCTCGACCGTGCCCACTCTCACGCGGCGGCCGCCCACTCCCGCAGCGCCGCGAAGTCCACGTCCCGCAGGCCTATTTCGGGATCGATCCAGTGGGTGAGCGCCGGGCCGGGGTGGTGGGCGGCGATCCACTCGGTGTCCTGCGGCCGCAACTCGTCGTCCACCCAGACGAACGGGCGGCCGTCCGCCCAGGCGACCAGGGCGCGAGTCTTCCAGTGCAGGCCTTCGGGGTCGCCCTGGTGCATCCGCGGCCAGACGATGAAGGGCAGTTCGGGCAGGCCGACGAGCGGGGAGATCCAGGTGTTGGCCTCGCCCATCCAGGCCGTTGCCCACACCAACTCATAGGGCAGTGCGAGGAGTTCGGCGCCGTGGCCGGGGTTGAGCCAGAGGTGGAGCGGCTTCACCTCGCCGGGCGGCTGCTCGGGGAAGCGGGCGATCCAGGATTCCGGCTTGACGCTGTGGGACTCGTAACCGGCGGGCCGCGGGCGCGGCTTGCCGTCGTACGGGTGGGGATTGAGCGGACCGTCGACGTCGAGGAGGAGCAGGGGTGGCCTCGTCATGGGGGAAATGGTGCCGCGCGCGGCGGCACTTGGCCATCCCCGTGCCGCGACACTTTCTGCGACAGGATCGGGATATTTCCCGAACCGGCCCGTGAACGACCCCGGCATACCGTCGTCCTGCCGGTGATTCGCACCGGCAGGAACACCTGGGGGAATCCGTCATGAGTGCGCGCCGTCTCGCCCTCGCCGCCGTCGCCGTCGCGGCGCTCGCCGTCACCGCCACCGCCTGCGGGCCGGAGAACTCCGACTCCACCACCGCGAGCCCGGCGGCCACGGCCCCGGCCACGGCCACCGCACCGGCCACGACGGCTGCCACCACCGCCCCCGCCCCGGCACCCAGCAAGCCGGCCGCCTCCACCCCCGCCGCCACCCCCGCGCCCACCAAGGCCGCCGCCCCGGCCGGCACCTGCGGCGCCAAGGACCTCGTCCTCACCGCCAAGGCGGAGTCCCAGGCCGGCGGCTACATCCTGATCGCGGCCAAGGCGAAGCCGGGCACCACCTGCACCCTGCCCGCCGCCCACCCGGTCATCGCCTTCGGCTCCGGCGGCATCGAGGCCGCCAACGCCGAACAGTCCGCCGGCACCCCGATCACCCTCACCGGCGCCACCACCGCCTACGCGGGCGTCAACCCGAAGAGCACCAAGGGCAACCAGGCGGTGGAGTTCACGGACGTCATCGTCGGCATCACCACCCCCGACCCGGACCCGGCCGGCCTCCCGATCGGCCCGACCAAGGTCGACAAGCCGGTCGTCACCAACTGGCACACCATCCCGAAGGACGCCATTCCCGGCCTCTGACGGTCAGAAAACAAGCATTCCGATCGCCCGCCGAAACTCTTCCATCACCCCATGGATCCCGGGCCAGGGGGCGATTCCCGGATTCGAGGACCACGCACGAGAAGCCCCGGCGTAAATCCCGAGCGCGCTCACCCCGGCCAGGCATATCGTCGACCCGATCGATGGGCTCCACGAGAGGACGATGTGCGCTTCGAGGACACCACCTGGGCGTGGCGGCGGGACATCCCGCTCAGGTATCTCCTGGTCGGCCAGGAATGGGACGGCGGGCAGGAACTCTGGGCGAAGTGCGGGGACGCCGCCGGCCTGTTCGTCGATCCGGTGCCCGTGCGCGAAACCCTGACCTTCGTCACTTGCGCCCCGACCGGGCGGCTGCTCAAGGCGGTCGAACGGTCCGCCCGGGAGCCGGTCCGCCTCGGCCACCTCGCCGTCACCGTCGACTTCCCGGACGACCACCCGGACTCGTGGGGCGGGTACTGGTGCCACTACTGGCAGCTCGACGAGGCCGTCGTCCTCGGCAGCCGCCCGGCCGCCACCGATCCGCGTCTCCTCGACGTGCTCGTCGAGGCCGAGGTCACCGGCCCCGCGGAGCCCATGTACCGGCCGGGCCCCGTCATCGAACCCGAGGACTGCGAGGTCCGCGTCCAGAACGGCACCGGTGCCGTGATCGGCAAGTGCCGCCGCATCGCCGGTCTCTACGACGACAGCCGCCCCGGCCCCGACCCCGCGCCGCCCATCCGCCTCGTCGGCGTCGAACCCGGCGCACCCCTGCTCGACCGTCTCGTCCGCCCGACAACGCCCGGATCCGAGGTCGAGCTGTGGGTCCTGGACCACACCGGCCGGGTGATCCACTCCGAGGACGGCCTGTTCCTCGACATCGAAGGCACCCGCCCGTCCGCCCTCGGCGGCGCCCTCGTCGACATCGCCCTCGGCCGGGCACTCCCGTACCCACCGGGCTCGGCCGCCCACGCGGTCTGGGAGGAGTGGTTCACGGGCGGTTCACCGACCGCCCCCGGTCGGTGGGCCCGCTTCCCGACCGCCGGTCGCCAGGAGTGGCTCCGGCTCTGCGCTCCCGGCCTCGGCGACGTCCCGGCCGGTGACACCCGCCGGCTCGACGGCCGCCACGTCACCGACGTCCCCGGCCTCAAATGCGCCCTCGGCGAGGCGGTCATCGGCCCCGGCCACCGCTTCGACCTCTGCTGGGGCATGCTCCAGGGCTGCTCCTGCGGTGGTGACACCCTCCCCGGCGGCCCGTTCACCCTCGTCTGGCACGACAGCGAGGTCGCTCGCCGGGCCCTGGCGAGCGACCTCGGCGTCGACCCGACCGGCGAACTCGACTTCTTCGAGGCCACCCTGAAGTACCTCCGCCGGCTCGGCATCACCGTCGTCCTCCGCTGACCCGGCCGGCCGCCGATCCGCTCCTCGGGATTTCCCCTGGCCAGGCGGGTGCGACCTCTGCTTGGATCTCGGGACATGACAAACGATCTTCCCGCCGGATACGAGATCTCCACCGACCCCGCGCGGCTCGATGCCGCGCTGATCCATCAGTGGCTGGCCGAGGACGCCTACTGGGCGCGCGGGCGCAGTCGGGAGAAGCAGGACCGGGCGATCGCCTGCTCGCTCAACTTCGGCGTGTACGACGAGGCGTCCGGCGCCCAGGTCGGGTACGCCCGGGTGGTCACCGACGAGTCGACCTTCGCCTGGCTCTGTGACGTCTACATCGCCCCCGTCGCCCGGGCCAAGGGCCTCGGCACCGCGCTCGCCGGCGCCGTCCGCGACCACCTGGCGCCGTTCGGCCTCCGCCGCGTCATGCTCGCCACCGCCGACGCGCACGGCGTCTACGCCAAGGTCGGCTTCGACCCGCTCGCCACGCCCGAGAAGTGGATGGTCCTCGGCGAGCAGTAGCCGTGCGGACCCCGCCGCCCCTCCCTTCGCGGCCCCGGCACCCCTGCTGGGGCCGCGAAGGACGGCTCATCGGGGCTGGAATTGCGCCTACGTCACTTCGCGCAGGTCACGTCCTCCGACGGCAGGACTCCCGTGGCGAGGTACGCGTTGACGGCGGTGTCGACGCAGGCGTTGCCGTACATGCCGTAGAGGGCGTGGCGGTTGGCGCCCTGGAGGGTGAGCAGGCGGGAGGACGGCAGCAGGCCGCGCAGGGCGACGCTGCCGGGGTACGGGGTGCGCGGGTCGCCGGTGGCGGCGACGATCAGGGCCGGGGCGTCCCGGCGGACCTCGGTGCGCGGTTCGCGCGGGCGGTCCCAGAAGGCGCACGGGCTGATGTTGTTGAACGCCGGTCCCAGCAGCGGGTGTTCGGTCCGGCTGCGTTCGACGTCCCGCCAGTACGTCTCGGGGTCGCGGGGCGCCTCGCCGTCCGCGCACAGGGTCGCCTGCTGGGAGCTGGCGGAGGCCGAACCCGCGCCCGTGAAGAAGGTCCGCAGCGTGGCGGTGAACGACGGCGAGGGCCGGGTCGGCCGGCCGGCGGCCGCCTCGGTGAGCAGGGCGGCGTTCTCCGCCAGGGCCGTGCGCGAGTCGTCCGTGTCGTCGGCCAGACCGGCGAACAGCAGCAGCGGCACCTGGGTGTCGTCGAGCCGGAACGCCTCGGGCCCGGTGCCCACGGTCAGCGGGCCGCGCGCCGCCGCCGCGACGATCCCCCGCAGACCGGCGACGACCTCCTCGGGCGTCCGGCCGAGCCGGTGGGTGTCGTGGCGGGCCGCCGCCCAGGCCGCCCAGTCGGCGAGCGCCCGCTCGTTCGACGCCAGCAGGGTCGGCAGCATCCGCGGCCCGTAGACGCGCGGGTCGAGCGCCCCGTCGAGGACCACCCGGTCGTAGCGGCCCGGGAACATCTGGGTGTAGACGGTGCCGAGGTAGGTGCCGTAGGAGACGCCGAGGTAGGAGATCCTCCGCTCGCCGAGCGCGCCGCGGATGACGTCCATGTCGCGCGCCGTGTTGCGGGTGCCCGCGAACGGCAGCACGTCCGCGGCGGCGGCCCGGCACTTGGCCGCCAGGCCCTTGTGCAGGGCGACCTGCCGGTCGAAGGCGGAGCGGTCGGTGCCCGCCGAGAGCAGGGCGGTGCCGACCGGCCAGCCGCAGTTGAGCGGGGTGCTGCGGCCGACGAAGCGCGGGTCCACGCCCACCACGTCGTACCGGCCGGCGACGTCCTTGAGCGCCGCGTGGACGCGCGGCGGGGTGTCGAGGGTGGCGCCGCCCGGGCCGCCGTCGTTGAGCAGCAGCGCGCCGATCCGGTGGCGGGTGTCGGTGGCCCGGATCCGGGAGATCGCCACGGTGATGCTGCGGCCCCGGGGGTCGGCGTAGTCGAGCGGCACGGTGACGTCGGCGCACCGGGCGCCCGCCCGCTCCAGCTCGGCGCCGGTGGCGTCGTCCGGGCCCTGGAGGCAGCTGCGCCAGTCGAGGCGCTGGTGGTAGTAGCGGCTCAGGCCCGGCGGCGCGCCGGAGCGGTCGCTGTCGGGCGTCGCGGTCGCGGCGGGCGCCGTGGCGGCGCAGGCCGCGGCGACCGCGAGGGCGAGGACGGCGGTGCGGCGGGCCGTGACCCTTCCGCCGCCCATGGCGGGCGCGGCAGAGGGGATGTGATGAGGTGTCATGTCGCCCACGCTATGAACTCCTCCGCCGGAGTTCACGGCGGTACGCCCCCGGATCCGGCCGGGGGACATCCCCACCCCGGGGGTCGGGCCAGCACCCCGCACCCGCTACGACCGCCGCCACAGGTTGCGTGCGGCGAGCAGCGGCAGCACGCCCTCCCCGAACCAGTACGCCTCCTCCAGGTGCGGCATCCCGCTGAGCACGAACTCCTCGATCCCCAGCTCGTGGTACTCGGTGATGAGGTCCGCCACCTCCCGGTGGCTGCCCACCAGCGCCGTCCCGGCCCCGCCGCGCAGCAGGCCGATGCCCGCCCACAGGCCCGGGTGGACCTCCAGCCGCTCCGCCGAGCCGCCGTGCAGCGCGAGCATCCGGCGCTGGCCCTCCGACTCGCTCTCCGCGAGCGCCCGCTGGGTCTCCCGGATCCGCGCCGGGTCCATCGCCGCCAGCAGCCGCTCGGTCTCCGCCCAGGCCTGCGCCGAGGTGTCCCGGCTGATCACGTGCAGCCGGATCCCGAACCGCACCACCCGCCCCTGGGCGGCGGCCAGTTCGCGGACCCACGCCAGCTTCTCCCGGACCTGCGCGGGCGGTTCGCCCCAGGTGAGGTAGACGTCCGCGTACCGGGCCGCGACGTCGCCGGCGGCGGGCGAGGAGCCGCCGAAGTACACCGGCGGGACCGGGTCCGGCAGCCGGTTCAACCTCGCCCGCTCGACCCGCAGATGGGGTCCGTCGTGGTCGACGGTCTCCCCCGCCCAGAGCCGGCGGGTGATCGACAGGAACTCCCCGGTGCGGGCGTAGCGCGCGTCCTTGTCCAGGAAGTCCCCGTACGCGCGCTGCTCCGCCGACTCGCCGCCCGTCACCACGTTGAGCAACAGCCGTCCGCCGGACTGCCGTTGGTAGGTGGCCGCCATCTGCGCGGCCAGCGTCGGGGAGATCTGCCCGGGCCGGAAGGCGACCAGGTATTTGAGCCGCTCGGTCACCTGGGTGAGCATCGCGGTCGTCAGCCACGCGTCCTCGCACCACGCGCCGGTCGGCGTCAGCACCCCCTCGAACCCCAACTGCTCGGCGCTGCGGGCGATCTGGCCCAGGTAGGCGACGGACGGCGGCCGGTCGGACCCGGCCGTGCCGGGTGTCGAACCGTGGCCGCCGCCGACGACGTGCCGGCTGTCACCGTTGGTGGGCAGGAACCAGTGGAAGGTCAGGGACACGAGCGCACACTCCGCTGCCGGAAGGAAGGACCGCCTGGGGGAACACGTCGGGGACACTCACCGACGTCGACAGGCGGCCGCGCACACCCGCGCCAGGTCCACGTGCAGGCGTCGCACGAGGCCCCCGGTGGCGGCGGCGGAAGCGGTCATGGGCGCGATTATCCGCCCCCGACCAGCGGCGATCAAGGGCGCCGGGGCAACGTCGAGGCAACACGGCGGCGCCCGCCGGGGCCGCCCCCCGTGTGGTGAGGGGGCGGCCCGGCGGGCGCGCGTCAGGCTGTGGTGCCTCGGATCAGACCTGGCCGGCCTTCTCCAGGGCGGCGCAGCAGGTGTTGATCAGCAGGCGGGTGACCACGTACGGGTCGACGTTCGCGTTCGGGCGACGGTCCTCGATGTAGCCCTTCTGCTCCACCTCGACCTGCCACGGGATGCGGACCGAGGCGCCGCGGTTGGACACGCCGTAGGAGTAGACGTTCCACGGGGCGGTCTCGTGCTTGCCGGTCAGGCGGGACTCGATGTCGGCGCCGTACTGGGTGACGTGCTCCAGGACCTTCTCCTGGGAGGTGCCGAGCGACTCGCACGCGGTGATGATCGCGTCGTAGCCCTCGCGCATCGCCTTGGTGGAGAAGTTGGTGTGCGCACCCGCACCGTTCCAGTCGCCGCGGGCCGGCTTCGCGTCGAGGGTGGCGTCGATGCCGAACTCCTCGGCGGTGCGGTAGAGCAGGTAGCGGGCGATCCACATGTCGTCGGAGACGGTCAGGGCGTCGACCGGGCCGATCTGGAACTCCCACTGGCCGGGCATGACCTCGGCGTTGATGCCGCAGATCGCCAGGCCGGCGTCGATGCAGCGGTCGAGGTGCAGCTCGACGATCTCGCGGCCGAAGACCTCCTCGGCGCCGACACCGCAGTAGTAGCCACCCTGCGGGGCCGGGAAGCCGCCCTCGGGGAAGCCGAGCGGACGCGAGCCCTTGAAGAAGGTGTACTCCTGCTCGATGCCGAAGATCGACTCCTGCGCCGCGTACTGCTCGGCGACGGAGCGCAGCAGGGCGCGGGTGTTGGACTCGTGCGGGGTGCCGTCGGTCTCGTTGACCTCGCAGAGGACGAGGATGTGGTCGCCGCCGCGGATCGGGTCCTTCACGACCCGGACCGGCTCCAGCACGCGGTCGGAGGCGTGGCCCTCGGCCTGGTTGGTCGAGGAACCGTCGAAGCCCCAGGTGGGGATCTTGTCCGCGTTCGGCAGGACCCGAGTCTTGGAGCGGAGCTTGGCGGTCGGCTTGGTGCCGTCGATCCAGATGTACTCGGCCTTGATTGCCACGGCGGTGTACCTCGCAAACTGGGTGGTGGGTGCCCGCGTAGCGTTGCAAGCCGCCGTTTCCCGGTTGTTCCTCTCATGTAACGCGCATGTGAACCAACCGTCCGCATTGGCACGGTCACGGTGCGGGAGTGCCGCAGGTGGCACTCCCGCAGCCGAGAGAACGGACTGCGGTGCCGCGTTCAGCGCCGGCGGGCGTGGCTCGCGGTGGCGGCCCGGCGGCGGCGGGTCGCCCAGAGGGCGCAGGCGCCGCCGGCGACCAGGGCCGCAGCGCCGACGGCGAGCGGGGTGGTGGCGCTGCTGCCGCCGGTGGCGGCGAGGCTGTCCGGGGCGGTCTTGGGCGCGGCCGCGGACGCCGGGCGGTGGGTGGCCGGGGCCCCGGTCGCGGCCGGCGGGACGGCCGCGCCCTTGCCGGTGGGGGCCGCGGACGGGGTGGTGTCCGCGACCGGCTGGGCGGACGGGGTCTCCGTCGGGGCGACGGCGGCGGCGGACGTCGGCACCGTCGTGGGCGCGGGCGTGCCGGGGCCCGGGACCGGCTTCTCGCAGCTCACCGAGGCGACCGTGATGGTGCCGGTCACCTTGGCGACGTTGAGGTTCAGCGGGTTCACCGCCACCTGGACCTCCAGTGCCGAGGCGGCGGCCGTCCTGGAGGTGGTGGTCTTCTTCGAGAACTCCACCGACACGCTCCCGACCAGCGGTACGTCCACCTTGGTCGGCCCGTACAGGCTCAGGGTGACCGGCTTGCCGAGGACGGTGAGCTTGGCGGGCGCGACCACGTCGGCGGTCGGCTGCCCGTCGACCGGGCAGGTGGCGGTGGCGCTGAGCGCCTCCAGGCCGAGCAGGGTGGTCGCGGGCAGGCCGGGGGCGTGCACATCGGCGTCGGCGAGCGTGACGGAGGCGGTGGCGCCCTTGGCGTCGACCTTGGTCACCGACTTGCCGACCTCCGCCTTGACCAGGGTGACCGGGCCGGTCTGGTCGACCCCGTCGACCTTGGCGGTGAGCAGGGTGCCCTCGCGCTGCGCCGGGGACTCGACCTTGTTGAGCGCGAGGTCGACCGGGACGTCGACGGCTTTGTTCAACAGGCTGACGTCCAGGTCGAGTTCGGCGGTGACGGCGCGCGCCTTGCCGGGCGAGCCGGCCGGTGCCGGAGCCGGTGCGGCCGGCGTCGGCTCGGCAGCGTGCGCGGACGGGACGGTGAGCAGGGTGCAGGCCGCGACGGCGGCGGCTGCGGAAACGATTCGGCGAGAAGAGCGAGCAGACCGAGAAGACATGGCGGAACCCCCACGGCTCAGACGATGCGATGAGCCGCCAGTCTTCTCGTACGATCCGTCACACGAGCAACACAGAACGTCATTTCACCCGTTGGAGTGAGATTGACGCTCTTTGCTGACACCGATCTGCTACGGCAGCCGCCAGTCGACCGGCTGCGCCCCCTGCCGCGCCAGCAGCTCGTTGGCCCGGCTGAACGGCCGCGAGCCGAAGAAGCCGCTGCTCGCCGAGTACGGGCTCGGGTGCGCCGACTCGATCGCCGGCACCTCGCCCAGCAGCGGGCGCAGGTTGCGCGCGTCGCGCCCCCAGAGGATCGCCACCAGCGGGCCGCCGCGCGCCACCAGGGCGCGGATCGCCTGCTCGGTGACCTCCTCCCAGCCCTTGCCCCGGTGGGCGGCGGGCTTGCGCGGGGCGGTGGTGAGGGCGCGGTTCAGCAGCAGCACGCCCTGCCGCGTCCACGGCGTGAGGTCGCCGTTGGACGGCTGCGGCAGGCCGAGGTCGGTGCCGTACTCCTGGAAGATGTTGATCAGGCTCGCCGGGATCGGCCGGACGTCCGCCGCCACCGAGAAGCTGAGCCCGACGGCGTGGCCCGGGGTGGGGTACGGGTCCTGGCCGACGATCAGCACCCGGACGTCCGCGAAGGGCTGCTGGAACGCGCGCAGCACGTTCGGCCCCGAGGGCAGGTAGGTGCGGCCGGCGGCCAGCTCGGTGCGGAGGAAGTCGCCCATCGCGGCGACCCGCCCGGCCACCGGCTCCAGCGCGGTGGCCCAACCGGGCTCGACGATCTCGTTCAGTGGACGCGGTGCCATGGGCGTAACCCTATCGGCCTACACCGACAGCCCGTTCACCGAGATGATCATCGCACGAGCCCCCGGCCGGGCCCTCACGCCACCGGGCGCCCGCGCAGCACCACCAGCCGCGGATCGGCCAGCACCCGGACGTCGGCGCGCGGGTCCTCCGCGTACACCACGAAGTCCGCCGGCGCGCCCTCCTCCAGGCCGGGGCGCCCCAGCCACTCGCGCGCCCCCCAGCTCGCCGCCGACAGCGCCTCGGCCGGGCTCAGCCCGGCCCGGACCAGCTCCGCGACCTCCTCCGCGACCAGGCCGTGGGCCAGCGAGCCGCCCGCGTCCGTCCCCACGAAGATCGGGACGCCGGCGTCGTGCGCCGCGCCCACCGTGTCGTAGCGGCGCTCGTGCAGCCGGCGCATGTGCGCGGCCCAGGCCGGGAACTTGCCCTCGCCGCCCGCGGCCAGCCCCGGGAAGGTGGCGATGTTGACCAGGGTCGGCACGATCGCCACTCCGCGCTCGGCGAAGGCCGGGATCAGCTCCTCGGTCAGGCCGGTGGCGTGCTCGATGCAGTCGATGCCGGCGGCCAGCAGGTCCGGCAGGGACTCGGCGGCGAAGCAGTGCGCGGTGACCCGCGCGCCCTCCTCGTGCGCCGCCGCGATCGCCTCGGTGAGCGCGTCGCCGGGCCAGCAGGCGGCGAGGTCGCCGCGCTCGCGGTCGATCCAGTCGCCGACCAGCTTGACCCAGCCGTCGCCGCGCCGGGCCTCGGCGCGGACGTAGGCGGCGAGGTCGCCGGGCTCGATCTCGTGCGCGTAGTTGCGGATGTAGCGGCGGGTGCGGGCGATGTGCCGGCCGGCCCGGATGATCCGGGGCAGGTCCTCCCGGTCGTCGATCCAGCGGGTGTCGGCGGCCGAACCGGCGTCGCGGATCAGCAGGGTGCCGGTGTCCCGGTCGGTGATCGCCTGCTTCTCGCTGGTGGCCTCGTCGACGGCGCCGTGCGCGTCCAGGCCGACGTGGCAGTGCGCGTCGACCAGACCGGGCAGCACCCAGCCGTCCACCGTCCGGACGTCCGCCGCGCCGGACCCGGCCGCCGTGGGGCGGGAGAAGGTCACCCGCCCGTCCACCACCCAGAGTTCGTCCCGGACGTCCTCCGGACCGACCAGCACCCGACCCCGCACGTGCAGCACCGCGCCATCGCTCATGGCCCGCACTCTACCGACGGGGACGATCCTTGTAAGCACCGAAAATGGGGCAGACTCGTTCCGCCCACCCAGCTCGTCCCCGTCCCCGCCCCGCTGCCCCCGCGACGAAAGGCCCCCGCCACCGTGAGCCCCTTCCTCGACCTCCCCCCGCTCAGCGCCGCCGACTTCGCGGCCATCGAGGACAAGGTCGCCGCGCTGCTGCGCACCACCGCCGACGTGATCGTCACCCAGGGCGAGGCGCTGCTGCCGCTGGAGGCCGCGATCCGCGGCGCCGCGCACCCGGGCTCCACCGCGCTCAACATCGTCACCGGGCCGTACGGGCAGACCTTCGGCAACTGGCTGCGCGACTGCGGCGCCAAGGTCGTCGACCTCGCCGTGCCGTTCGACAGCGCGGTCACCGCCGACCAGGTCGCCGAGGCCCTCGCGGCCGACCCGACGATCGACTTCGTCTCCCTGGTGCACGCCGAGGCCGCCACCGGCAACACCAACCCGGTCGCCGCGATCGCCGCCGTGGTGCGCGAGCACGGGGCGCTGCTGATGCTGGACGCGGTCGCCTCGGTCGCCGCCGAGCCGCTGCTCACCGACGAGTGGGGCGTCGACCTGTGCGTGATCGGCGGGCAGAAGGCGATGGGCGGACCGGCCGGCGTCTCCGCCGTCTCCGTCTCGACCCGGGCCTGGGAGCGGATCACCGCCAACCCGGCCGCCCCGCGCCGCTCCTACCTCTCGCTGCTCGACTGGAAGGAGCGCTGGACGGACGCCGGACGCACCGCACTGCCGCACGCGCCCGCCCAGTTGGAGATGCTCGCGCTCGGCGCCTGCCTGGACCGGATCGCGGCGGACGGCCTGCCCGCCGTCATCGCCCGCCACCGCGCGGCGGCCGCCGCCACCCGGGCCGGCGTCCGGGCGCTCGGCACGCTCACCCCGTTCGTCCCCGAGGACGCGCACGCGGCGCCGGTCGCCACCACCCTGCGCACCCCGGCGGGCACGCACGCCGCGACGCTCGCCGCCGAGGTGCTCCGGCTGGACCCGTCGCTGCCCGTCCAGGCCGGCGGCGGCGCGCTGGCCGCCGAGATGATCCGCGTCAACCACTACGGCCCCGCGGCCACCCCGGACACCGTCCGCGCCACCCTCACCGCCCTGGCCACCGCCACCGGCGCCGCCCCCGCCCCGGCCCTGACCGCCGCGGACGCGGCCTGGGCCGCCGCCCTCACCCCCGCCGGATAGCGGACAGCGGGCCGGCGGGACCGGGGCCGGCTCAGCCGGGGCCGTCACCCACCCCCACCCGGCAGCCTTCCGACGGGCGCGGCCCGGCCCGGCCCGGCCGAGGGGTGTCCCCGGCCGGGCACGCGCTACCCCGCCGGGACCTCGGCGAGGCGGCGGAAGTCGCGGGCGCGGTCGGCGAGGGTGTCGGGGTCGACGGTCGCGCCGTCCAGGAGCTCGGCGAAGGACGACCACATGCTGCCGTCGGCCCAGGTGCACAGGGCCAGTTCGCCGTCCTCGAAGGCGGCCCGGCCGCACTTCATCACGCCGCCGCGCTCGCCCGGGTCGACGTCGTGCAGGCCGGCGAAGGTGAAGCCGTTCCGCTGCTGGACGGCGATCGCCTCGTCGAGCTGCGAGGCGGGCAGGAAGATGTGCATCTCGGTGGCGGTCACCGAGATCAGGCGCCTGCCGTCGGTGCTGCGGTAGGTGGTGGCGGAGACGCCGGAGTCGCCGCGGAGCCGGAACGGCTGCTTCCCGCGCGAGGCGTCCGGGTCGAGCGACAGCCCCTGGAACTCCTTCGGCGGGCTGTAGCGGTAGGCCCCGAGGGCGGCGAAGTTGTCGGCGAAGGCCACCCCGAAGGCGGTGGCGCCGACGACCGCCGCGGCGGCGAGGCCGAGCCAGAGCCGACGACGGGAGCGCGGGGCGGCCGGCGCCTCAGCGGCGGGGGTCACATCGGCGGGGGGCACGTCGGCAATCGGTTGATCATGTTCGAGCACCGGCACATCCGAGCAGGTCAGCGCCCTGGACGCAAGGGGCTCCGGGGCTCCGTCCGGACACCGTTCCCGAATCGTTCATCTCCCCGGCACCCCGATCTCACCCCGCCCCGGCAGGCTCCTGCTCACGGCAAGTTGGCTATACAACTTTGCCAGGCCGAGGAGGGAGAACCCCATGGAGACACCCGCGTCCGAGCCGTCGCCGGCGGCGTCGCTGTCGCCGTACTGGCTGCGCGACAACTGCCCCTGCGCCGAGTGCCGCGACCCGCGCAACGGGCAGAAGCTGTTCCAGATCACCGACCTGCCGGACGACCTGACGATCGCCGCGCACACCGAGGCGGACGGCCGGCTGGAGGTGCTCTGGTCCGACGGGCACCGCTCGCGCTACCCGTCCGGCCCGCCCGCGCAGGAGGGCGGCGACGGCCGGACCGAGGCGGACAAGCGGCTCTGGACGGCCGCCGACTTCGCCCGCGGCATCCCCGAGGCCGACTGGGAGGCCTACCTCGCCGACCCGGCCGAGCGGGCCGCCGTGCTGACCGCCGTCCGCCGCTCCGGCTTCGCCGTGCTGCGCGGCGTCCCGACGGTGGACCGGCAGGTGCTCCGGGTCGCCGAGACCTTCGGCCACGTCCGGGTCACCAACTACGGCGAGCTGTTCGACGTCCGGGTCGAGCCGGACCCCAACAACCTGGCCTTCACCAGCGTCGCGATCACCCCGCACACCGACAACCCGTACCGGGACCCGGTGCCCACCCTCCAACTCCTGCACTGCCTGGAGAACTCGGCGACCGGCGGGGACTCCGGCCTGGTCGACGGCTTCCGGGCGGCCGCGCTGCTGCGCGCCGAGGCCCCGGACGCCTTCGCCGTGCTCACCCGCACCCTCGTCCCGTTCGTCTTCCGCGACCGGAACACCGAACTGCGCGCCGACCGCCCGCTGATCGACGTCGACCCGCTCGGCCGGATCCGCGAGGTCCGGTTCAACAACCGCTCGATCGCCACCCTGCGCGGCTCCGCCGAGGAGCTGGACGCGTTCTACGCCGCCTACCGCGCGTTCGCCGCGATCACCCTGCGCCCGGAGCTCCAGCTGGAGTTCCGGCTCGACCCGGGCGACTGCCTGATCTTCGACAACGTCCGTCTGCTGCACGCCCGCACGGCCTTCGAGCAGGACGGCCGCCGCCACCTCCAGGGCTGCTACGCCGACCTGGACTCACTCGCCTCCACCCTCGCCGTGCTGCACCGCCGCACCGCCGCGCTGGACGAACTCGCCGCCCTGTTCGCGGGCGAGGGCGCCGGCGAGTACCTGGGCGAGGCGGTCACCATGGCCGAGCACATGCTCCAGGCGGGTGCCCTGGCCGAGGCCGCGGGCGCGCCCCCGCACCTGGTCGCGGCGGCCCTGCTGCACGACGTCGGCCACTTCCAAGGAGCCTTGCACGGACGCGATCTGATGCAGGGTCAGGACAACCGGCACAGCGACACCGGCGCCGACTGGCTGGCCCGCTGGTTCGGCCCGGAGGTCACCGAGCCGATCCGCCTGCACGTGGCCGCCAAGCGCTACCTCTGCGCCGTCGAACCGGCCTACCGGGCCCGCCTCTCCGAGGCCTCCGAGTACACCCTCCAGGTCCAGGGCGGCCCGATGAGCCCCGCCCAGGCCACCGCCTTCGCCGCCCACCCCGCCGCCACCGACGCGGTCGCCGTCCGCCGCTGGGACGACGAGGCCAAGACCGCCGACGCCACCACCCCGGACTTCGCCCACTTCCGCCCCCTCCTGGCGGCCCTGATGACGTGAGCCCGCCGGGGCGGCCCGGCCGCCCGGGTCCCCGCCCCGGACTCAGTCACCCTCCCGGGCGTGCCGGGAAAGGGCGGAGGTGGCAAGGGAGTTGTGGATGCTGAAGGCCACCGTGCCGGGGAGGTAGCGGTCCTGGGACCACTCCACCGGGGTGCCGGTGGGGTCGGTGGTGCGGCGGCGCTCGCGCAGCAGGGGGCCGCCGCGGCGGCAGCCGAGCAGGCGGGCGTCGTCGCCGTTGGCGGCCACGATGTCGATGGTGTGGTCGGCGTCGGTGAACAGGATGCCGTGCTCGCGCAGGACTTCGGTGTGCGAGACGACGTCCGGCGGCAGTTCGGCGACGATCTCGCCGACCCGGGGCGGGTAGATGGTCCGCTCGACCATCACCGGCTTGCCGGACAGCGTCCGCAGCCGGACGGTCACGTAGACGTCGGCGCCCGGTTCGAGGCGCAGCTGCTCGCGTTCGGCGGCGTCGGCCGGGCGGCGGACCAGCGAGTCCAGGATGCCGCCGGGCTCCTCGCCCATCGAGTACGCCCAGTGGGTGAAGCTGAGCAGCTCGGAGAAGCTCTGCACCCGGGCGGTGCCGAGCACCACCCGGCGGGTGCCGCGCCGCGAGGTGACCAGGCCGTCGGAGCGCAGCACGGCGAGCGCCTGGCGGACGGTGCCGCGCGAGACGCCGTACTGCTCGGCGAGCGCGCCCTCCGCCGGGAGCCGGCCGGCCTCGCCGAACGCGCCGGTGGTGATCGCCTCGCGCAGGTCGGCGGCGACCTTGCGGTAGAGCGAGCCGGCGGCCGGGCGGGCCTCGGGGCGCTCGGGCTCCAGTGCCACGTCAGTCAATGTCCCTCCTGGGCGGTGTCCTGCGCAGCCCGGAGCGGCACGGACAGCCCGACCTTATCCCGCTGCGCCGTTGAAGCATGGCACTCCGGCGATCTTCCGTCGGCGACCTGATTCGACCGTTCCCGCAGCCGACCCCGGTTCTGGGCCATCCGTTCACCTTCCCGTCACCGGGCTCCGGCGTACTTACCCCCGTCAGCGAAGTTGGCTAGTCAACTCGGACGACGTCGATCGGCCGCTCACCCGGCCGGGCCGCCGCCCTTCGCGAGACGCAGCGCCGCGGACTCCCCCGCGGTACGCCCCCTCGCAGTACGCCCCCTGATTCAGGAGACTGACCCGTGACCGTGCACCGTGCCCGCGCCGCCGCCTTCGCGGCCGTTCTGACCGCTGCCGCGCTCTCCCTCACCGCCTGCGGCTCCGCCGGTTCGAGCGCCAAGGCCGGCGACGCCGCCAAGGCCGGCGCCAAGGACGCCAAGGAGGCCACCTCCGCCGCCGACTTCGGCGGGATGGACGCCCTGGTGGCCGCCGCCAAGAAGGAGGGCAAGCTGCACGTCATCACGCTGCCCAAGGACTGGGCGAACTACGGCAAGATCATGGACTCGTTCAAGGCCAAGTACGGCATCGAGATCGAGGACGAGAACCCGGACGGTTCCAGCCAGGACGAGATCAACGCGGTCACCTCCCGCAAGGGCCAGGACCGCGCCCCCGACGTCGTCGACCTGGGCAGCGCCTTCGCCCTCCAGGCGGTCAAGGACGGCCTGCTCGCCCCCTACAAGGTGGCCACCTTCGACAAGGTGCCGGACACCATGAAGGACCCGAGCGGCGCCCGCGTCAACGACTACGGCGGCTACATCTCGATCGGCTGCGACGCCAAGAAGGTCGCCAACTGCCCGAAGACCTTCGCCGACCTGCTCAAGCCCGAGTACAAGGGCCAGGTCGCCCTCAACGGCAACCCGACCAAGTCCGGCTCGGCGTTCGGCGGCGTCTACGCGGCCGCGCTCGCCAACGGCGGTTCGCTGGACAACATCCAGCCCGGCATCGACTTCTTCGCCAAGCTGAAGCAGTCCGGCAACTTCAACCCGGTCGAGTCGACCCCGGCCACCATCGAGAAGGGCGAGACCCCGATCTCGATCGACTGGTCCTACCTGAACGCCGGCTACACCGACGAGTTCAAGGACAAGGGCGTCGACTGGAAGGTCTCCGTCCCCAACGACGGCTCCTACGCCCAGTTCTACAACCAGGGCATCAACAAGTGGGCCCCGCACCCGGCGGCCGCCCGCCTGTGGCAGGAGTACCTGTTCAGCGCCGAGGGCCAGAACCTCTTCCTCGGCGGCTACGCCACCCCCGCCACCTTCGAGGCCCTGAAGAAGGACGGCACCCTGGACACCGCGGCCGCCGCCAAGCTGCCCGCCGTCGAGAAGCCGTTCACCACCTTCCCGACCCAGGACCAGATCACGGCCGCCAAGAAGACCGTGACCGAGAACTGGACCAAGGCCATCGCGGGCTGACGAACCAGTCGGCACAACTCGAACGGGCTGAGAAAGCACTCATGACCACGGCTCCCACCCCGGTGCCGACCACCCCCGCCGCCACCGACCTCGGTGGCGGCGCGGGGGCGTCCACCGCCACCGCCACGACCACCACCCCCACGGCCACCCCCGGCCGGCGTGCCCGCCGGCGCCTCGCCGGCGCCTCCTGGCTCGCCACCGTCCCGCTGCTGCTGTTCTTCCTGGTCGGCTTCGGCCTGCCCACCGTCGCCATCGTGATCGGCGCGTTCACCACCTCGACCGACGCGGAGGGCGGGGGCGGCCAGTTCACCTTCGACAACATCACCGCCTCGGTCCAGGGCGCCTACTGGACGGCCATGCTGAGCAGCCTCAAGCTGTCCGGGCTGACCGCGCTGCTCGCCACCGTGATCGGCCTGCCGATCGCCCAGGCGGTCGTCACCTCCCGGCACGGCTGGCTGCGCCAGGCGGTGCTCACCGCGTCCGGCGTGCTCGCCAACTTCGGCGGACTGCCGCTCGCCTTCGCCTTCGTCGCCACCCTCGGCAACGCCGGTGAGGTCACCAAGCTGCTGCACCTCACCGACCACGGCTGGACGCTCTACTCGTTCACCGGCCTGACCATCGTCTACCTGTACTTCCTGATCCCGCTGATGGTGCTCACCATCACCCCGGCCCTGGACGGCCTGCGGGTGCAGTGGCGCGAGGCGGCCCAGAACAACCGGGCCACCACCGTCCAGTACTGGCGGTACGTCGCGCTGCCGATCCTGCTGCCCTCGCTGCTCGGCGGCTTCGTGCTGCTGTTCGGCAGCGCCTTCGCCGCTTACGCCACCGCCGCCGCCATGGTCGGCGCGACCGTCCCGCTGGTCAGCCGCTCGATCGCGGACGCGCTCTCCGGCAACGTGCTGGTCGGCCAGGGCAACCTCGCCCTCGCCCTCAGCCTCAACATGATCATCGTGGCCGTCCTGGTGATGGCCGTGTACCTCCCCCTCCAGCGCCGGAGCGCCCGATGGCTCAGCTGACCACCCCCGCCCGTGCCCTCTCCCGCCGGCCGAAGGTGCGCTGGTGGCGCGGCGCCGTCCTGCTGATCGCCGGCGTCTACTTCGTGGTCCCGCTCGCGGCCGCCGCGTACTTCTCCATCGACGACCCCAAGGGCTACTCCTTCGAGGCCTACACCGGGCTGCTCTCCGCCCCCGGCTTCCTCGACAGCCTCTGGCTGACCCTCGGGCTCGCCCTCGCCACCGTGCTGGTGCTGCTGCTCCTGCTGGTCCCGGCGCTGATCGCGGTCCGGCTCGGCGCGCCCAAGCTGCGCCCGGTCATCGACGTGCTCTGCACCCTGCCGCTGGTCGTCCCGCCGGTCGCGCTCACCGCCGGCCTGATCGGCGTGCTCCGCTGGGGCCCGGACTACCTGATGGACACGCCGTTCTTCCAGACCTTCGTGTTCCTCCAGGACCCGGACTTCCCGCCGGTGCTGGTCATCGCGTACGTGCTGATGTCGCTGCCGCTCGCCTACCGGGCGCTCGACGCCGGCCTGCGCGCCGTCGACCTGCGCACCCTGGTCGAGGCCGCCCGCAACTGCGGCGCCAGCTGGCCGCGCGCGGTGTTCACGGTGGTCCTGCCCAACCTGCGCGGCGCCCTGCTGAACGCCTCCTTCCTCACCCTGGCCCTGGTGCTCGGCGAGTTCACCGCCGCCTCCATCCTCGGCTACCAGCCCTTCCCGGTCTGGATCTACTCGGTCGGCAACAGCCAGGCCCACATGTCGGTCGCGGTCTCCATCCTGAGCCTGCTGATCACCTGGCTGCTGCTGCTCCTGCTGGCCACCCTCGGCCGCGAGCGCGGCCGCAAGACCTCCTGACCTCCCCGCTCCCTTCACTCCCCCGCACCGCCATCCGGAGAACTCCCGTGACCTCCCTCGCCGTTGAGAAGACCGCCACCCGCTCGGGCGGCGCCACCGTCGAATTCCGTTCGCTGCGCCGCACGTTCGGCGCCACCACCGCGCTGGACGGCCTCGACCTCACCGTCCAGCCGGGCGAACTCCTCGCCCTGCTCGGCCCGTCCGGCTGCGGCAAGACCACCGCGCTGCGCATCCTGGCCGGCTTCGAGCAGCACGACTCCGGACAGGTCCTGGTCGACGGCAAGGACATCACCGCGATCCCCGCGCACAAGCGCGACGCCGGCATGGTGTTCCAGTCCTACAGCCTCTTCCCGCACCTCACCGCCGCCGACAACGTCGCCTTCGGGATGCGGATGCGCGGCACCGGCAAGGCCGAACGCCTGCGCCGCGCCAAGGAGTTGCTGGAGCTCGTCGGCCTGCCGCAGCACGCCGACCGCTACCCGCACCAGATGTCCGGCGGCCAGCAGCAGCGCATCGCGCTCGCCCGCGCGCTCGCCCTGCAGCCGCGCGTGCTGCTGCTCGACGAGCCGCTGTCCGCGCTCGACGCCAAGGTGCGGCTCTCGCTGCGCGAGGAGATCCGGCGCCTGCAGCAGGAGCTGGGGATCACCACGCTGTTCGTCACGCACGACCAGGAGGAGGCGCTGTCGATGGCCGACCGGGTCGCCGTGCTGCGGTCCGGCCGCCTGGAGCAGTGCGCCGCCCCGGCCGAGCTCTACGCCCGCCCGGCCACCGCGTTCGTCGCCGAGTTCGTCGGGACGATGAGCCGCATCCCGTGCGTGCGCTCCGGCGACGGCGTCGAGGTCCTCGGCCGCCGCCACGCCGTCGACGGCGCGCTGCCGGCGGACGGCTCGCTGGACGTGCTGGTCCGGCCCGAGAACGTGATCCTCACGCCGTCCCCGAACGGTCCCGCCCAGGTCGTCTCCGCGTCCTTCCTCGGCGCCGTCACCCGCCTCACCGTCCGTCTCACCGACGGCACCGAGGTCAAGGCCGACCTGCCGACCGAGACCGCCGCCACCCTCCCGGTAGGCTCCGACGCCGCGCTCACCCTCCCGGACCGCCCGGTCCTGGTCGACCGCCGTACCGTCTGACCTGCCCTGCCGAACCACCGAAGGTACCGCCATGCCTGACTCCGTAGCCCCCGCCGCCGTCCCCGCCGCCGTCCTCTTCGACATGGACGGAACCCTCGTCGACACCGAGCACCTCTGGGTGCAGGCCACCGCCGAACTCGCCGACGAACTGCGCCACCCGCTCACCGACGCCGACCTCCCCGAGGTGCTCGGCCAGGCCATCGAGCACACCGCCGCCCACCTCCACCGGGTCAGCGGCACCTCGTTGAGCGAGGACGAGCTCGCCACCCGCCTCGGCGACTCCTTCGCCGGCAAGGTCGCGGCCGAGACCATCCCCCGCCCCGGCGCGCTCGCCCTGCTGGCCTCCCTCCGGGACGCCCGGGTGCCCACCGCGCTGGTCTCGGCCTCCCCGCGCCGAGTCGTCGACCTGGTCCTCGGCACCCTCGGCCGGGACTGGTTCACCGTGACCCTGGCCGCCGAGGACACCCCGCGCACCAAGCCCGCCCCGGACCCCTACCTGGCCGCCGCCGCCCACCTCGGCCTGGACCCGGCCACCTGCGTCGCCGTCGAGGACACCCCCACCGGCGTGGCCTCCGCCACCGCCGCCGGCTGCGCCGTGCTGGCCGTCCCGTCCAGCGACGTCGCCATCCCCGACGGCTCCCGGGTCACCCTGCTGGACAGCCTGGAACACGCCGACCTGGCACTGCTCGGGAAGCTCACCGCGACGCCCGGGGTTTGATCCCCCATGCCCTACGTACTCCTCGCCCTGGCGATCCTCAGTGAAGTCTGCGCCACCAGCTGCCTCAAGCTGACCGAGGGCTTCAGCAGACTCTGGCCGAGCGTCGGGGTCGCGATCGGCTACGTGCTCTCCTTCGTCCTGCTGGGCCGGGCCCTGAAGCACATCCCGGTCTCGATCGCCTACGCGGTGTGGTCCGGCGCCGGCACCGCGGCGGTCGCCGGCATCGGCGTCGTCGCCTTCGGCGAGTCCCTGGGCCGGGTGCAGTGGCTCGGCATCGCCCTGATCATCGTCGGCGTCGTCGTCCTCAACCTCCGCGGCAGCCACTGAGCCCCCGCGTGGAGTGGGAAGTCGGCCGATCCGACTTCCCACTCCACACGTCCTGAAGATCAGCTCTCGGATGTCGGCGGCGCGCTGAACCGCGCGAGCGTCGCTTCCGCCGTGGACCGGTCGAGAAGGCGAAGCTCCCACGGCCCCGTGTTCACCTCGAACTCCTTGCCGAACCCGACCCACTTGCCCGCCATACGTCGACCGGTCGGATCGATGAGCAGCTGGATCGCCCCGTGGTAGCGGGCCCCCTGGTAGTAGCCGTCCTGCGCGGTCTGCTCGACCCACGTCCCGGTGACGACGTTGCGATCGACAGTGAGGTCGAAGGAGAGCGGCGAGTCCGGGTTGGAGGAGCCGCCGGGCAGCGACCGGCCGATCAGGCGGTTCCCACGCTGCGACAGCAGCACATGGTGCAGCCCGGCGAACGTGTTCTCCCTGCTACTGCTGAAGTACTCGTAGTGGCTCAACCACACCCCCGAGAGATCCTCTCCGGCCGGTGGAGGAGCTTCGGCCACAGAAGTCTCGGGCCCATTGCTGATCATGTCGTGACCTCCTGCCCTGTCGGCACTGACCCGGGGCGGCAACTTCAGCGACTCGAAGCCGAGCCGCTCGATGGACACCTTGGTCACCGCCTCAAGGGCACGAACGTACACCGGCCGGGGATACCTCACCTCGCCGGATTCCCAACGCTGGACCAGGCGTTTGCTGGCGTCGTTGGGCTCCCCCAGATCATCACCGGCACCCCGGAGGCGCTTGGCGAACTCGTCCTGACTGAGGCGCAGGCCAAGGCGCACCGCCCGGAACGTCTCGTTCGGCATCGTCATACAACCCAGATTAGGGCGAATCTCCGTAGAACGACACCGAAATGACGTCTTGCCAGGACGCCGACATGACACCTCAACGACATCGCGAGAGCCGGGAGAGGTGGGACACCATCTAGCCAGGCGCGGGGGCGGCATTCAACCGCTCCACTGACACCCCTCGCATGTTGCTGGAGGAGCGACCTCCCATGACTTCCATGCTCAGCAAGGCCACCGAGGAGATCCGCCGGGAAGCCGCCGACGTCTACGAGGACCTCGTGGCTACGCTCGCGGTTGCCGAGATCCCCCTCCCGTCCGTCGCCGTCGACTGGCAGGCCGCCTACACGACCGGTGTCGTCCTCATCGACCTCGGGGCGGCGCCACCGCAGGTGATCCGCAGACTGGTCGAGGTGATCCGCAAGGGCGTGCGGGCATGAACGACGTGCCCGTCCCCTGGGCGCCCCTGGTCGGCGAAGTCGTCGCCATCGTGCCGCCGGACTGGGAGATCACCACTCCGTGGGCTCCCCGGATTCCCGCCGAGGTCGTCCACATCGCCGACAACCTCGTCACCCTCTCCGTCGACGGCAACCTCCGCCTCCGCCGACTCCACCAGATCGCGCCGTGGACCGAGGCCCCGCGCTGAGCACCAAGGAAAGGGGCGATCGCCATGAGCGACCCCACCCCGTACACCCCCATGCCCGGCGAGCTGGTCCACGATCACCGCACGAACCGCACCGGCGTCCTCATGGACACCATCGCCGGGAAGTTGTACCTCCGGCCGCCCGGGGGCGGCATCGAGTGGACCGCCCATCCCACGCACATCGGCCGGCCGATGTCGCCGCCCGGATCGGTGGAGCGGCCCTCGGCGTCCTGATCAGCGTCGGGCTGGCGGCCATTGCCAGCCATCCGCTTCGGGCGGGCTTTCCCGGGGCGGCCAACTTCCTCTTCCTCGTCATCCTCTGCGTCAGCTCGGTATTGCTGACCACGGCCATCGGCAGGCGCGCCGGGCGGTGAGGCCCTCAGTGGGGCGCCCGGTCGGCCGCCACCCGGAAGCCGATGTTGCCGGCCGAGCTGTCGGGGGTGTTGGAGCTGCGGGCGGCCACCCGGTAGCGGTTGCAGTAGGAGTCGTGGCACAGGTGGGAACCGCCGCGCATCACCCGCGCCGTGCCGTCCGGCGGGCCGACGGGGTCGTGGCGCGGGCCGGTGCGGTGGAAGCCGGCGCTGAACCAGTCGGCGCACCATTCCCACACGTTGCCGACCACGTTGTAAAGCCCGAAGCCGTTCGGCCGGAACGCCGTCACCGGGGCCGTTCCCCGGTGACCGTCCGCCGCCGTGTTCACGGTCGGGAAGACGCCCTGCCAGATGTTGCACAAGTGCCGTCCGTCCGAGGTGAGTTCGTCGCCCCACGGGTAGCGGCGCTGCTCCAGCCCGCCGCGGGCGGCGTACTCCCACTCGGCCTCGGTCGGCAGCCGGGTGCCGGACCAGGCGCAGTAGGCCTGCGCGTCGTGCCAGGAGACGTGCACGACGGGGTGGTTCTGCCGGGTCGTGACGGAGGAGCCCGGCCCCTCCGGCGCCCGCCAGGTCGCCCCGGCCACCGCCCGCCACCACGGGACGGCGGCCACCGCGGGCGAGGAGGCGACCAACTCCCTCGACAGGAAGCCCTCGAAGACGTAGGAGAAGCCGAAGGTCTCGGCCTCGGTGCGGTGGCCGGTGGCCTTGACAAAGGTCGCGAAGGCGGCGTTGGTCACCGTGGTCGGGGCGATCCGGAACGGGCTCAACTCGACGGCACGGACCGGCCCTTCGCCGTCGGCGGGGTAGCCGGTCCGGTCGTCGGTGCCCATCAGGAACCGCCCGCCGGGCAGGTGGGTGAGCTGCCGGGCGACCCGCGAGACCGGCGGGGCCTGAGGGGCCCGAGGGGCGGCGAGCGCCACCGCGACGGGGCCGGCGGGGCCGGCGGGGCCGTCCGCCCCTCGACCGGGGGTGCAGCAGGATTTGGTGGTTGCCACAGGGATTCCTCGTGATTCGCAGGATGGTGGGGCGGCGGCGGCCACCGCCGCCCCACCGCCGTCAGCCGGTCAGGCGACCCGGTCGGCGTTCAACTGCGCCGCCAGGCCCGGGATCCCGAGCGCCTGCTCCTGCTGCTGCGTCGCCTGGTACAGCAGGTTGCTGAGCTGGTACGGGTCGCCCGCCAGGTCGTAGTACTCGCGGAACTTCACCTCCCCCGTGCCGGACACCGTGCCGTTCGCGTCGGTGTGCAGCGCGTAGTACTCGGTGTACTGCTTGTCCTTGGCCACGTACGAGGACCAGGTGGGCGGGCCGCCCGCCGCCGTCCCCTGCTTCCACCACTCCACCAGCAGGTGGTCCCTGCTGTACGCGGTCAGCAGCGAGTGCCCGTCCTGTGGGGTGTCGGGCGTGATGCCGACGGCGTCGAGGATGGTCGGGGCGATGTCGATGTTGGCGACGACCCGGTTGTCGACGGTGCCCGCGCCGAGCCCGCCGGCCGGCCAGGAGAGGTAGAACGGCACCTCGTGCGCCGGGGAGTAGGGCACGGACTTCTTCAGCCAGCCGTGGTCGGCCCAGGTGTAGCCGTTGTCGCCGATGTAGATGACGAGGGTGTTCTCCAGCTGGCCGAGCGCGACCAGCTTGTCGTGGATGGCCTGCACGGCGTCGTCGACGGAGAGCAGGGTGCGCAGCTCCCGCTGCCGCACGGCCTGGCCGTCGGCCAGGGTGGCGGTGGCGTTCTGGATGTAGGCGGGCTTGTCGCTGCGGTCGTTCTCGGGCACCGAGGGGCGCCCGTTCCACGGCGGGACGACCGTGTTGGCGTACTGGGCCGCCGGGGTGTTGGGCTCGTGCGAGGCGTACGGGGTGACGTAGGCGAACCACGGTCGGGTGTCGGTGGCGGCCTTGTCGAGGAAGGACAGGGCGCGGTTCTTGATGATGTTGGTGGTGTAGCCGGGGAGGGTCTGGACGGCGCCGTTGATGTTCCAGTTGGCGTCCACGTACGCGGGCTGGAGCAGCGCCCACTCCTCGAAGTGCGGCGGATTGTCCGCCAGCGTCCAGGAGTTGAGGTACTTGCCGAACAGCCCGGTGCGGTAGCCGGCCTGCTTGAGGTAGCGCTGCACGGTGGTGTGCTGGTCCAGGCTGTACGAGGCGCCGTTGTTGCGGACGCCGTGGTTGTGCGCGTAGCGGCCGGAGAAGACGGACGACCGCGAGGGCGCGCAGAGCGGCGTGGTGACGTGGCCGTTGGTGAAGCGGACGCCGTGGCCGGCGATCCAGTCGACGATCTGCGGGGTGGCCCACTCGGTGTGCTTGGGCTGGTCGTCGGTGACGATCAGCAGGATGTTGGGCCGGGCGGCGGTGCCGGCCGCGGCCGCGGGGCCCGCGCCGGCCAGCTGGAGCGCCGTCGGGACGGCGGCGGTGGCGGCGACGGCCGCAGCAGCCCCGAGGAAGCCGCGCCGGCCGACCCGGGGCGAACCGTCCGCCGTCGAATCGTTCGTGGATTCACTGGTCTCGCTCATCGAATTCCCTCCATGCTTTTTCGCTGGTTCCGGCTCCGGCCGCCCCGGCGCAATCCCGGGACAGCAGATCGGGAACCCTTTACCGGGAAGCGGAAATCCGGCCCACAATGCGTCGACGCCCGTACCCCGGACAGCACTCACGGGCGCGCGAGTCACCGGCATTCCGCCTGAAAGGAACCGGGGTGCCCCGCCGACCTGCACGAACCGTGCGGGTACGGGTCACCCCGAGGTGTTCGGCGCGGTCCGGCCGTCCCCGTCCATCCCGCCGGGAACGGCCGTCCGACTCACGCCGGTTCGGCTGTACAGAGGGCGCTCGCCTGCCGTCCGAAATCGACGTGCCGGCGAGCAGCCAGGAACTCTCCAGCTGCCATGCGTGCGACTTTAGGAGTGTGCGGGAAGTGCTGGCAATACCCCGGCGCATTTGTGTCGGCGGTATGTCGGATATCGGGCCGCACGTTTCTCCGTGTCAACGCCGGTCACCTCCGGCTATCCTGCCGGTCGTGATCACTTCAACGGGAACTTCAACGGAAGCTTCGACGGAAGCCTCAACGGAACCGATACGACTCGTCATCTTTGACTGCGACGGCGTCCTGGTGGACAGCGAGCGGATCGCCGCCCGCGTGCAGGTCGCCCTCGGCGCCGAGTTCGGCTGGCCGCTCACCGAGGCCGAGGTGATCGAGCGGTTCATCGGCCGCTCCCAGGCGTCCATCCAGGAGCAGATCGCCGACCGGCTCGGCGCGGAGACCGCCGACCGCTGGTGGGCCGAGTTCGTCCGGCACCACACCGAGGCGGTGGACACCGGCCTCACCGCCGTCGACGGCCTGCCGGAGGCGCTCGACGCGATCACCCTGCCGACCTGCGTCGCGTCCAGCGGCTCGCACTCGAAGATGGCGCACACCCTCGGCCGGACCGGCCTGCACCACCGCTTCGCCGGCCGGATCTTCAGCGCCACCGAGGTCGCCCGCGGCAAGCCGGCCCCGGACCTCTTCCTGCACGCGCCGCAGCGGATGGGCGTGCCGCCGTCCGCGTGCGCCGTCGTCGAGGACAGCGCGCCGGGCGTGCAGGCCGCGCGCGCCGCCGGCATGCGCGCCTTCGGCTACGCCGGTGGCCTCACCCCGGCGGACCGCCTGGCCGGTCCGGGCACCGTCGTCTTCGACGACATGCGCGACCTGCCCGCCCTGCTCACGGCCGCCGCCGCCTGAGCCGTGTCCCCCGCCCCGCCTTCCTCGCGGGGGCGTCGGCCCGCTCAGCTCGCCGCCGCGTGCACGTCCCCGATCAGGCGGGTGACGGCGTCCGGCTCGCGCAGCGTCGGGTAGTGGTCGGACCCCGCGAGCCGGACCAGCCGGCAGCCGGGGATGCCGGCCGCCGTCTCCTCGTTGCAGCGCCGCACCTCGGGCCGGTCCAGTTCGCCCAGGGCCAGCGCGGCGGGCACGGCGATCTCGCCGAGCCGGTCGAGGGCGGACGGCTCGGCCTCCTGGCGCCCGACGGCGGCGAACCAGGCCGGCAGGGCGCCCCTGAGCAGGGCGGCAGCGACCGGATCGGCCTCGGGGGTGCCGCCGCCGGCCGCGCCCCACTGGCCCAGCCCGTAGCGGACGATGCCCTCCAGGTCGCCGGCCTCGGCCAGCCGGCCGATCTCGGCGTACATCTCGGGGGTGGTCAGGTCGACCCCGTTCACCCCGGGGACGATCAGCGCGAGGCCGGCCACCCGCTCGGGGGCGTCCAGGGCCAGGCTGATCGAGGTGGCGCCGCCCATGCTGCTGCCGACCAGCACCGCCCGCTCCAGGGCGAAGTGGTCGAGGACCGCGGCGAGGTCCCTGACCAGGGAGTACGCGGCGGTGGGCAGGGGCGAGCGCCCGAAGCCGCGGGCGTCATAGCGGATCACCCGGTGGCGCGCGGCGAGCGCCGGCCGGACCGGGTCCCAGATCTCGGAGTCGCCGACGCCCGGATGGACCAGGACCAGCGGCAGTCCGTCCCCGCCGCCCGAATCCTCCGCCCAGACCTCACCGCCGTCGACCTTCACCATGGTTTCCATGCCTCCAGTCTGACGGGGCGACGGCCACGCACAAGTGCGCGAACGCGCGACGGCGGGGCGGGCCACCAAGGCCCACCCCGCCGTCGCGCGTTCCGTCCGGTCTGATCGACCCAGGCCGACCGGGCCCCGCCCGTCAGCCCAGCAGTGCGGGCAGCTCGGCGATCGAGGCGAGCACGTGGGTCGCCCCGTCCGCGCGCAGGCGCTCCGCGCCGTGGGCGCCGGTGAGGACGCCGGCCACCACCGAGGCCCCGGCACGCGAGCCGGTCAGCATGTCGTAACCGGTGTCGCCGGCCACCGCGATCTGGCGGACCGAGTCCGTCCCGGTGCGCAGCAGCGCGGTGAGCGCGAGGTCGGGGTACGGGCGGCCGCGGCCGGCCTCGGCGGGGCACAGGGTGAGGTCGGCGACGGACTGCCAGCCGAGCGCGGCGAGGATGCGGTCCTGGGTGGACCGGGAGAAGCCGGTGGTGAGGACCACCTTCCGGCCCTGGCCGCGGAGTTCGGCGATGGCCTCGGCCGCGCCGGGCAGCGCGGCGCAGTGGCCCGCGTCGACGAGGTCGTGGTAGGCGGCCTCGAAGGCGGTGTTCGCCCGCTGGGCCTTCTCCTCCTCGCCGAACAGGTGCCGGAAGACGGAGATCTTGGACTCGCCCATGGTGGCCCGGACGTGCTCCAGCATGCGGGCGTGCTCGGGGCTGCCGGCCTCGACGCCGAGCGTGCCGGCGGCGGCCTGGAAGGCCTGCTCGACCAGGCCGTCGTCGGCCACGGTGGTGCCGGCCATGTCCAGGACGACCAGGCGGATGTCGAACGACATGTCAGTTTTCCTTAGAGGTTGGCGAGTTCGGCGGTGGTCTCGGCGATGGCGGGCGAGCAGGTCATGCCGCGGCCGCCCGGGCCGGTGACCAGCCAGACGCCGTCGCGGACGCGTTCGCGGTGAACAACCCTGGTGGTGTCGACGCACTGCGCGTACACCCCGGCCCAGCGGCGGCGGATCCGGGGCAGCGGCCGGCCGAGCAACTCCTCGGCGACGCCGACCAGGTGGTCGTACGGGTCCTCGACCACGTCGAAGCCGAACGGCTGGTCGTACTCGTGGGTGTCGCCGATGGTCAGGCCGCCGTCCCGGCGCTGGACCATCAGCAGCTGCATCTTGTGCTCGGCGGCGACCGGCGGCTGCGGCTGGACGTCCTTGAGCCGCTCCAGCGCGTCGCCCGCGAAGGCCGGGTAGTAGCGGAAGGAGTCGCCGTCGGCGACCGAGGTGGTCAGCGGCTCGTCCAGCGGGTCGGTCTGCATCATCTGCAACCGCACCTTGCGGAGCGGGAGTTCGGGGGCGAGCTCACGGACCAGCCCGCCCAGCCAGGCGCCGGTGCAGAGAATGACGAGGTCGCCGGTGTGGACGTCGCCGTGGTCGTCCCGCACCGCGTTCTCGCCGATGACGTCGCGGACCTCGCGTCCGGGCAGGAAGGTGTACCGGCCGGTGGCGGACAGCGCGGCGCGCAGGGCGGGCTGGGCGGTGCGCGGCTCGACGGCGGCGTCCCGCTCGCACCACAGGGCGCCGAGCAGCTTGCCGCGCAGGGCCGGGTTGGCGGCGCGGGTCTGCTCCGGGTCGAGCAGCCGGTAGCCGCGGGCGGCGGCGTCGGGCAGGGTCAACGCCTGTTCGGCGACGGCGAGTTCGGCCTCGCTGCGGATCGCGGTGAGCGAGCCGTTGGCGCGGAAGCCGAGGTCGGGCACCTGGCCGCCGATCCGCTCCCACAGTTCGCGGGCGCGCAGCGCGGTGTCCAGCTCCTCGCCCTGCGCCCGGCCGCTGACCCAGACCAGGCCGAAGTTGCGCACGGAGGCGCCGCGCGCCTCCGCCTCGCGCTCCAGGTGGACGACCTCGTGGCCGCGTTCGACGGCCTGCCAGGCGTGCATGGTGCCGAGCACGCCTGCTCCTACGACGATGACTCTCATGCGGCCAGGCTGATGCCGCCAGGTGTCCGACGGGAGTCCGAACGGCGGCCCGGAGATGAACCGGTCGAAAAGTTGTACAGCCAACCTGGCCGCTGGGCCTGCGGGCCCCGGGGGAAGGCGGGCCCGCCTCCGCCAGCGCCGGACGGTCGCCGTCAGCGCCGGACTGTCGCCCGCAGGTAGTGCCGACGGCCGAACTTCGGCTCGTCCACCGCCGTCAGCTCCTCCACCTGGAACCGGTACAGCGCCGCCGCCCCGCCCCCGGTCAGGAACTGCCGCCGCACCTCCTCGTCCTGCGCGAAGGCCGGGTACCGCCCCTGGTAGGCGTCCAGCGCCGCCTCCGCCTGCCGCCCCCACGCCTCGCCCGCGCTGCCGGCCAGCTGCAGGCCGCGCAACTGCTCGCCGAAGACCGGCGGCGGCAGGAACACGGTGGCCGCCGCCCGCGCCTCCTCCGCCAGGTGGTGGCTGTGCCGGGTGGCGCGCTCGCTGACGAAGTAGAGGACGAGGTCGTCGTCGTAGGCGAAGAACGCCAGGTTGGCGTGCGGGCCGTGCTCGTGGCCGGCCGTCGCGAGGGTGAGCACCATCGCCTCGGCCAGCAGTCCCTCGACGCCCTTGCCGAGCTCCTCGGCCGGCCAGTCCCCCTGGGTGATGTCGAGTCCGTACGGCATGAGCAGCACTTCCCTCCACTGGCTGGCCCGGCGCACGCGGCACCCCGGCCATGGCACGACTGAGCCGGGCGGACGTCCCCTTTCGAGGGGGCGCCGCGCCCGGCTCACATGCTCTACCTGCCTCCCCGGCCACACAAGGCCCGGGACGACACCCGGCCGCCGCCGGGTCCTGGTGCCGGATCCTGGTGCCGGGTCCTGGTGCTCAGCCCGCCGGTCAGTCCCGCCGGACGGCGACCGGTGCGTAGGGGGCCGCCGCGAGGACGGCGGAACCGGCGCCGAGCAACGGCCGCAGCGGACCGCTGCGGGCCCGGTCGACCAGCGGCCCGGCCCGGCCGGCCACGAGCACCAGCGGCACCGCGGCCAGGACCCCGACCACCGCGCCGACCAGCACGTCGTGCGGGTAGTGCACGCCGACCCACACCCGGGAGGCCCCCATCAGCACGGCCGCGACCCCGGCGACCGCCCCGATCCGCCGGTCGGCGAACCAGAGCGCCGCGGCGGCCGCGAAGGCGATCACCGTGTGGTTGCTCGGGAAGGACCAGTCACCGGCGCCCGGGCAGGCCTCCAGGGTGTCGCGCACACCGAGCTGGGCGCACGGCCGGACCTCTTCGACCACGCCCTTGAACCCGGAGTTCACCGCGTACGCGACCACCACGATCAGCGGCGAGGCCAGCACCCGGGCCATCACCGCCGGGGCCGCGCCGCGCGCCCGCCACCAGGCGGCGAGCATCAGCAGCGCGAACAGGCCGAGGCCCAGCAGCGACCAGACCTCCACCACCTGGTTGAACCAGTGCGGGGCGGCGTCGGCCCAGCCGACCACCCGGCTGTACAGGCCGCCGTCGATGCCGCTGCCGTCGAAGGCGGCCAGTTCGCGGGCGGGCTCTTGGGCGACCGGGACCACCGGGACCAGTGCCGTCATCGACCGTCACCACCATGACGCCGGGCCCGCCGGGCGCGGAACACTTCGAGAACAATCGGAAGCATGGAGACAACTACTACCAGACCGACGATCGGTAGCAGATAACGGTCGATATCGGGTACGGACGAGCCGAGCCCGTACCCGGCGAGCACCACCCCGACGGTCCACAGCGCGCCGCCCGCCACCTGCCAGAAGGTGAACGAGCGGAGGGGCACGTCGAGCACGCCGCAGAGCGGGTTCAGTACGGTCCGGACCACCGGGACGAACCGGGCCAGCACGATCGCCTTGCCGTGCCCGTACCGGGCGAGCAGTTCCTCGGCGCGCACCACGCCCTCCTGGAGGCTGCGCCGCCGCGACCGGCGGAGCAGCGCCCGTCCGCCGCGCCGCCCGATCAGGTACCCGACCTGCGCTCCGGCCAGCGCCCCGACGAGCGCGGCCGGCAGCACCTGGGCGAGCTCCAGCCGCGGGCCCCCGGTGGCGCCGGGAACGCAGAGCAGGCCGGCGGTGAAGAGCAGCGAGTCGCCGGGGAGGAAGAAGCCGACCAGCAGCCCGGTCTCGGCGAACAGGACGACCGCGATGCCGAGCGCGCCGAAGGCGGCGAGCAGCGAGGAGGCGTCCAGCGGATTGACGGCGAGCGGGGCGGCGGCGGCGAGTGCGGGGCCGGCGAGCGGGGTACCGGCGGGCGCCGCTCCGCCGATGAGGGCGGGTGCGAACGCCAGAACGGCGGATGGCTGGAGCAAGGCTGGCGGACCTCCCGTACGTTGGTGGGCGGCACCGCTGGGCACGCCCCGACCGTCTACAATCACGTAGACGGTCTACATGACTGTAGACGAAACCTGGAGGAACCGTCGCAATGTCCGACGTACCGTCCGCCCGCCGGCCCGCCGGGGAGCTGGAGGCCGAGGTACTCGCCGCCCTCTGGGCCGCGGACCGGCCACTGACGCCGCAGGACATCCAGGCCGCCCTCGGCGCCGACCTCGCCCGGACCACGGTCGCGACGATCCTGGCCCGGCTGCACGACAAGGGGACGGTGCACCGCACCCGCGCCGGACGCGGCTACGCGTACACGCCCGCCGTCGCGGACCCGGCCGGACTGGCCGCCCGCCGGATGCACGCCGAGCTGGGACGGGAGACCGACCGCTCGACCGTGCTGGCCCGGTTCGTCTCCGACCTCTCGGCCGAGGACGAGCGGCTGCTGCGCGACCTGCTCGGGGACGAGGCCGCCGCGCCGGGCGTCAGCCCCCCGGCCCCGACTCCGACCCCGGCCCCGGCCCCGGCCCCGGCCGCCGGTGGGCCGGGCGCGGACGGACGGACCGCGCGGTGATCGTCGCGGTCTGGGCGCCGCTGCTGCTGCCGTTCCTCGCCGTGCTGCCCGCCCGCCGGCTCGCCGAGGCGCTGCCACCCCGGGCCGCCGCCTGGACGCTGGCCGGCACGGTGGCCGTACTGGCCGGCGGGACGCTCTGCTCGCTCGGACTGCTCACCGCCGCCGGACTCCTCCGCCTGCCGCCGGTCGCCGCCCTCGGCCACCTCTCGCTGCCCTGGCTGACCGCTGCCACCCCGCGCGTCGCCGGACCGGCCGCCGCACTGGCGGCCCTCGCGCTGACCGTCCTCGCGGCGCTGGCCCTCCGTGCCGCGCGGCACCGCCGGCACGACCTGCGCACCGCCCGCGCCGCCGTCGAAGCCGCCACCGCCACCGCCACCGCCCCGGACGCCACCCCGGATGCCCGCCCCACCCCCACCGCTGACCAGCATCCGGACACGCGCCCCCGACACGCATCCATGCGCCGGGCGCGCACCCCGTGGACCCAGCGCACCCGACTGCGGCTCACCACCCCACCCCCGACCGCACTCGCCGTGCTGCCCGACGAGCGCGCCGACGCCTTCGCCCTGCCCGGCCGACTCCCGCACCCCGGGCGACCCGCCGAACCGGGCCGGATCGTGGTCACCACCGGCATGCTCCGCGTGCTGGACGGCCCCGAACGCGCGGCGCTGCTCGCCCACGAACGCGCCCACCTGACCGCCCGCCACCACCTCTTCCTCTCGCTCGCCGCCCACGCCGCCGCCGTCCACCCGGCCCTGCGGGTGCTGCGCGCACCGCTGGGCTTCCACCTGGAGCGGTGGGCGGACGAGTCTGCCGCCGCCCGGGTCGGCGACCGCGCGGTGACCGCCCGCGCGGTCGGGCGGGCCGCGCTCGCCGCCGGACGTTCGCCCTGGCCGGACCGCCCCCGGCACGCCCCGGCGGCCCACGGCGGACCGGTCCCCCGCCGGGTCGCCGCACTGCTCCACCCGCGCCCCGCGCACCTCACCGCCGCCCGCCGGATCGCGGCCGTGGCGCTGGCCGGCTGCCTCGCCCTCACCGCGGCCGCCAGCCTGGACGCCACCGCCGACCTGCACCACACCGTCGAAGCCGCCCAGCGCGAGACCCCCACCCCCTGAGCCCCGCCCGCCGAGCCGCGCCCGCGCCCCGCAACCCCGCCCACCTCGGGCCGACCCCGAACCGCTCCCGGACCGCCCCCGAAAAATATGTAGACCGATCTACTTATGTAGACCGGTCTGCCGATAAAAAATATACCGACCGGTCTACATAAACTGCCCGCCTCGCCCGAAAATCTACCGATCGGTCTACATATTCCACCCGCCCCCTCCCTCACCCCACCCCCACTCGACCCTCACCCCACCCCCACTCGACCCCCACTCCACTCCCGCTCCATCCCCACCCCACACCTACACCCCCATGGCCATAACTGATTGGCATGTCCATTCTCATACCGCCAAGTATTCCGACTTGGCAGACCCCATCCCCAGGAACCGGTAGCGCCCGTACTCTTTCGTCAGCGCGTCGGCCCCGGCGCGCCCTCGGACGGCGGCGAGGAGCGAACCGAGTGCGGCAGCCAGCACGGCAGACCCGACGACCCGAACGTCGAACCCCGCAGACCGCGGCCGAGTCGGCCAAGGTCCGCGAGCGCGCCCTCGCCGACACCCCCGCCCACGGCAGCGCCCGGGACGCCGCCTCCCCCGACGACCCGCCGCTCTTCCACGCCCGCCCCGAGATCACCGACTCCTGGGCCCGCCTGCGCCGCCTCGGCCTCGACCCGGACGCCGGCGCCGTCGCCGTCAACCTCGGCCCCGCCGAGCTCGAACACCGCCGCCGCAGCAGCGGCCTCGACCCGCTCCTCCCCGTCCTCCGCGACACCCTGCTCGAACAGGTCGGCCAGCTCCCGCTGATCCTCGCCATCGCCGACGCCGAAGGCCACGTCCTCTGGCAGGAAGGCGAGCGCGCCCTGCGTCGCGGCGCCGACCGGATCGGCTTCCACACCGGCGCCCGCTGGGTCGAGGAGAGCGTCGGCACCAACGGCATCGCCGCCACGCTGCGCGCCCAGCGCCCGATGCACGTCCACTCCGCCGAGCACTACCTGCGCAGCCACCACACCTGGACCTGCGTCGCCGCCCCGGTGCACGACCCGGGCACCGGCCGGCTGATCGGCGCGATCAACCTCAGCGCGCCCGCCCACACCGTCCGCCCCTACCTGCTGCAGCTGACCATCACCGCCGCCAAGCTCGCCGAGACCGAGCTGCGCGCCCGCCGGCTCGAATCCCTGCACCACCTGCGCACCCTCGCCGCCCCGTTGCTGGCCCGGGTGAACGGCCCGGCCCTGGTGGTGGACGCGGCCGGCTGGACGGCCGCCGCCGCCGGTCTGCCGCCACCACCCAGGCTGCGCCTGCCCGCCGAGGGCTGGAGCTCGGCGGCCGTGCACTGGCTGCCGAGCCTGGGCGAGTGCGTGATCGAACCGCTCGCGGACGGCTGGCTGGTCCGCCCGATCCGGCCGCAGGACACCGCCCTGGCGTCCTCCGACTGCCCGGGCGGCCGGGGCGACGGTCCGGACGACGGCACCGTCGGCGGCCGCCGCACCGACGACCGGCTCGGCGGCGGCCTGCTCGCCGAGCAGGCCGCGGGCGCCCGGCTCCGGCTCGACCTGCGCCGCGCCGGCAGCCCCCAGCTGTCGGTGCGCGGCGCGGCGGGCAGCTGGTCGCACGCGCTCAGCCCGCGCCACGCCGAGCTGCTGCTCCTGCTCGCCACCGAGCGCGACGGCCTCAGCGCGGCGCAGCTGGCGGACGCGCTGTTCGGCGACCCGGCCCGGACGGTGACGGTGCGGGCCGAACTGTCCCGGCTCCGCCGCTACCTGGGCGGTCTGCTGGCGCACCGGCCGTATCGTTTCGCCGAGTCGGTGCTGGTCACCGTGGCAGGGCCGGAGGATCCGTACGACCTGCTGCCGACCTCCTCGGCACCGGCCGTGCGCAGGCTCCGCGCGGGGCTGCTCGGCGGCACCGTCCGACTGCCCGGCACGCCTCCGTTACCGGGCCCGCGCGCCCCGGGCGACGAGTCCGTGCCCCGTTCCCGGCCGGCCCGCACCGGTCCACCCCGGAGCCCCGTACCCGCCCACCCGACCGGCCACTGACCCCGTCACCCGTCCGACCTACGCAGGCCCGGGCGACCCCGAATCAGGCGACAGCGACTCAGGCGCCGCCGGCCAGCAGCTCGGACAGCTGGGCGTCGGTCGGCCCGAAGGCGCGCTCGGCCTCCTCCGACACCAGCGCGTAGGTCCGGTCCAGCCAGGACTGGACCTTCGGCTTGGACACCTCCAGCAGCGCGCTGCCGTGCGGCGATTCCAGCGCCAGGTGCAACGTCGAGCCGTGGCACGGACAGTAGGCCGGCCACAGCTTGACGTCGCCCTGACCGCTCAACGAGCACAGGCCGTCGCGCAGCAGTTCACGCGAGAACACCCAGTCGGCCTCGTCCGGCCGACCCAGGTGGAACGTCAGCAGCACTTCGTAAGGGCGCTCGGCGTCGAACCGGAACCGGGTGCGAACCTCTCCGACGACCTCCTCGCCCAACGAGATCCGCAGCGGCAGCACCTCCTCCACCGCCGCCGGAGCGGCGGTGGAGCCTGCCTCTTCGCCGCCCGTGGGGGTAGCGGCGAGAGGGGCACTGGAGGGTGCTGACAGCGGGTCGGGCGGCATGACGGTCTCTCCGGGACGGCGTGGGATGCCCTCAGACTGCGCCACGGACAACGGGTCGGCAAGGGTTGCAAGGAGGTTGCAACCACCCCCGGACCGGCCGCCGGACCCACCCCCTCGCCTTGTCGGACGGACCGTCAACTTCCGTTCGTCAAAGGGTTGTCCACGGATCGGATCGAATCGGTCCGAGGGCTGGCCACCGCCCGGGCGGCCGCTGGTACGCTCGTCCCCCTGCCGGCGCGCGCCCGCGCGCGAGTCCGGCGGACCCCGCACGCGCAGCCCCGGACGGTGCCCGGCCCGGCGGGCCGTCCGCCCGGTCGCCGGTGGCACCAGCGGCACCGGCGCCGCCGTCGGTACGTGGGAGAATGCGACGACCGCAACGGCGACTTCAGGGGAGGGAGGGGTCCGGTGGCTCTGTCCGAGGACACCGGGCAGGACGCGGCGTACGCGCACGACCGGCACCGCGAGCGGCACGGCCGGCACAGCCGCCCCAGGCCCTTCGGCGGCCGCCTCCGACTGCCCACGCTGCGGTTCTCCGGTGCCGCGATGGCGATGTCCACCGTGGTCGGCATCAGCATCGCCACCACCCTCCTGCTCAACGAACAGCAGGGCGTGGGACGGCGCGCCGGGGTCGCCCGGGTCGGTTCCAGCGCGCCCCCGCCCAGTTCGGCGGCCACGCCTGACAGCGGGTCCGGCACCGCGTCCGGCCACGGCACCACCGGCACCACCGGATCCACCGAGGCGGGGGGCCGCCCCGCGACCACCCCGCCCGCGCCGCACGGGACGGCGGGCACGTCCGGCGCCGCCGGTTCGCCCGGCCCGCACACGTCCGCCCCGGCCACGCCCCACCCGGGCGGCGCGCCGTCCGGGTTCCCGCTCGCCGAGGGCCCGGTGACCAAGCACGGCACCACCGACGAACCGTCCGACCGTCAGCCCGGCACCGGCATCCCAGGCAGCGGCACCTCCGGCACCGGCGCGGAGACCCTCGCCGACGGCCGACCGAACCGCCCCCGCCCCACCGACCAGCAGGCCGCCGGACAGCCCGCCGTCGGGCAGCCCCCTGTCGGCCAACCGGCCACCGAGCCGTACGCCGCCGACCAGCAGACGACGGCCGACCAGCCCGGCGCCCAGCCGTCCCCCTCCGCACCGGCCCCGTCGCCGTCCGCGTCCGTGCCCGCCCCCGCGCCGACCGCGCCCAAGCCGTTCGTTCCGGTGCCGAGCACCCCGACGCCCCCGCGCGACTGGAGCGGCGACACCCTCGGCTCCGCGACCGACGCCGGGGCCACCGGAACCACCGGGACCAGTGCCAAGGGCAACCCTGGCCCCACCGACGGCGCCCCCGTCGACAAGGGCAACCCGAACCCCCGCCCGTCCGCAACCGACGGCACCAACGCCACCGACACCGGCACCGGCACCAACACCACCGGCACCGCCGACGGAACCGACGCCACCGACCGGACCGACGACCAGGCCCTCGTCGGCGCCGCCCTGGTCCAGCCGCTCGGCCGCGACGGCACCCGGCACCTGCTCGCCCTCACCGTCACCGAGCCGCTCACCGCCCTGCAGGCCGAGTTCCGGCTCGCGCCCGGCACGCTGGCCCCCGGCTCCGGCACCGCCTGGACGGACCTCACCGGCGCCGTGGTCACCACCCACCAGGAGCGCGGTTCGGCGGTCTACCGCTTCACCACCCCGCCCGGCACGGACGTCCACCCCGGCCGCTACACCTTCGCCGTCCGCGGCTCCCGGAGCACCACCCCCGTCTCGGCCTCCCGGAGCAGCGCGCCCCAGGCCTCCGAGTCCTGGAACGCCGCCGCCTTCGGCATCGACCGCCCGCGCGCCGTCGCCGCCCTCGGCTCCTTCCCGGCCCCCGCCGCCACCTCGCCGAGCGCCAAGGCCCCGACCCCGGCGTCCCCGGCCCCCCGCACCACCGCGCCGACCCGCTGATCCACTGCCCCACCGCCCCATCTGCCCCACCCCTCCCGCGCCCCGACGCGCCCCTCCCGCGTCCCCAGCTCGTCCCCGGTCCGTCCCAAGTCCGCCACCGGTCCGACAACCCGACAGGTCAGCGCCCCGTTCGGGCTCATCCCGACCGGCTCGTTCGTTACTGTGGTCGCCAGTCGGCACAGCCGCCCCACCGCCGGGGCCGGCGCCGCACCACCGCATCCCAGGAGGAGTTCGTGTCCACGGTCCTGACCCAAGGCGGCAACGCCCCGCTGACCGCCACACGGGTGACCGTCGAGGTCACCGCACCCAAGGCACTGGACGTCTCGGGCCTGCTGCTGACCGATGCCGGAAAGGTCCGCTCGGACGCCGACTTCGTCTTCTACAACGCCCCGAACGGGCCCGGCGTGACCCACCGCCCGGCCTCCGCCGGTACCCCGGACGCCATCACCATCGACACCGCCGCCGTCCCGGCCGGCATCACCAAGATCGTGGTGACCGCCAGCCCCGACGAGGCCGGCGCGACCTTCGCGGGCATCGAGCCGACCGCGACCGTCCGGGACAGCGCCACCGGCGCGGTGCTGGTCACCTTCACCCCGCCGCCGCTCAGCCGGGAGACCGCGCTGGTCGTGGTCGAGGTCTACCAGCGCAACGGCGCCTGGAAGGTCCGCGCGGTCGGCCAGGGGTACGCCAACGGCCTGGCGGGCATCGCCACCGACTTCGGCGTCAGCGTCGACGACCAGCCGGCCCCGGCCCAGACCCCGGCCGCCGCCCCCGTCGCGCCCACCCCGCCCCCGGCGCCGGCCGCCTCGACCCCGCCGCCCGTCGACCCCCGGGTCGCCCTGGCCGCCGGCACCCCGCCGATGCCCCAGGCCGCACCCCCGGCCGCCCCGCCGGCCCCGCCTGCCGCCGCCCCGTCCCTCACCAAGGTCACCCTGGACAAGGGCCGGGTCAGCCTCACCAAGGGCGGCTCGGTCTCGCTGGAGAAGAACGGCAAGCCCTTCCTCTCCTCCGTCCGGATGGGCCTCGGCTGGGAGCCGGCCGGCCACGGCCGCAACATCGACCTCGACGCCTCCTGCATCGCCTTCGACGCCAAGCGCGAGAAGCTGGACACCGCCTGGTTCATGAAGCTGGGCATCTTCAACGGCGCCATCGCCCACTCCGGCGACAACCTGACCGGCGAGGGCGGCGGCGACGACGAGTCGATCACCGTCCACCTGAACGGCCTGCCGCCGGAGGTCTGCGGCCTGGTCTTCGTCGTGAACTCCTTCTCCGGCCAGAAGTTCACCGAGGTCAAGAACGCCTACTGCCGCCTGATGGACGCGTCCACCGGCCAGGAGCTGGTCCGTTTCGACCTCACCCAGTCCGAGGCCCACACCGGCGTGGTGATGTGCAAGCTGGTCCGCCAGTACTCGGGCGAGTGGGTGATGACCGCGATCGGCGAGTACGTCGACGCCAAGACCGCCCGCGCCATGGTCAAGCCGGCCGCCTCGATGCTCTGACGCACCGGCAGCCCGGCCGGGCCACGCGAAAACCGTTGGTGTTCTCGTGGCCCGGCCCGCATCATGTCCGGATGCTGATCAGGGAAGCCACCACCCAGGACTGGCCCGCCATCTGGGCCTTCTTCCACCCCATCGTCACCGCCGGCGAGACCTACACCTACCCGCTCGACCTCTCCTACGAGGACGGACAGGCCTGGTGGCTGCTCCCCGAGCCCAACCGCACGGTGGTCGCCGTCGACGAGACCACCGGCGCCGTGCTCGGCACCGCCAAGATGAACCGCAACCACATGGGCAACAGCGCGCACATCGCCAGCGCCAGCTACATGGTGGACCCGGCCCACGGCGGCCGCGGCGTCGGCCGCGCGCTCGCCGAGCACACCATCGACTGGGCGCGGCAATCCGGTTACCGCGCCATGCAGTTCAACGCGGTGGTCGCCTCCAACGAGCACGCGGTGAAGCTGTACGAATCCCTCGGCTTCACCATCACCGGCACCATCCCCGAGGGCTTCCACCACCCGGTGCACGGCTACGTCGGCCTCCACATCATGCACCGCCCCCTCTGACGCCACCCCCTGCTCCCCTCACTCCTCGATCGCGCCGCCGACCCTGCGCAAGTGCTGCCGAAAGCTGTAGCCGGGGTCGGCAGCACGCCGCTCCAGATAGTCATCGAACGCGGTCTGCCGCCGCAGCGTGTCCCCCGAGGTGATCCGCTCCGCCTGCGCCCGCTCGGTCCGCGCGATCGCAACAGCCGTCTCCACCACCTCCTCCACCCGCCCCGCCGGCACGAACAGCACCCCGTCCGCGTCCGCGAACACCACGTCCTCGGCACTCACCAGGTGCGGCCCGAACCGGGCCACCGTCAGCGCCTCCGGCTCCCGCTCGTCCAACCGCATCGGACCGAGCGGCAGCGCGCCGTAGCTGAACACCGGGAGCCCGATCTCCACCAGCTCCGCCGTGTCCCGGTGCAGCCCCCACACCACCACCCCGGCCACCCCGGCCGCCCGCGCCTCCAGCACGGCCAGGTCCCCGATGCACGCCTCGTCGACCCGCCCCCCGTTGTCGATCACCAACACATCCCCGGCCTCGGCCGCCCCGTACGCCTCCAGGAACACATCCACACTCCCGTAGTGCCGCACCGGCAACACCCGCCCCGCGACCCGCCCCCCGGCCACCACCCCGGACACCCCCACCGGCGCCGCCCGCAACCCCACCCCCACCCGCACACACGCATCCGCCACCAACGCCGTCGACAACTCCGCAAACCGCTTCAGTACCATGCCAACTCCTCGCTTCTTCAGCCCAGTTCACCGATCGGAATCCTACGCTCGACCCCCCTCCACACCGGCCGATCGACCCACGGTCAGACCATGCTCGGGAGCACTCCGCGTGGCCAGTGGCCGAGCCAGAAGGCGGCGGTCGACGGCTCGGGCTGGCCTTCGGTGGAGCCGTCGTGCGGCAGGAACTCCGTGGGGGCGAGGTAGCCCTCGCCCGGCTCCAGACGGAGGCGGTAGACGCGCATCCGGTGGCCGCCCGCGATGTAGGCGCGCAGGTCGTCCGTGTGCGGGTAGCGGGTGCCGGGGCTGGGGTGGACGGTGCGGCAGATCGTCCGAATGTCGGTGTCGCCGAGCAGCAGGTACCGGGTACCGGGCCCGAGGTTGACGCAGAGGCGGCGTCGTCCGAGGTGCTTGGCCTCGAAGGCCAGCTTGTCCCAGTTGTCGACGTGTAGGCCGATCCGCCGACCGTCGCGGTAGTTCGGAGTGGTGGTGAGGGACTTCGCCGGGCTGGATGCCCGGCCGAGGTGGACGGCCTCCGAGTCACCCAACGGATCGGCCAGCGAACCAAGGCCGGTCGGCACCGCCGGTCCATCCGGCAGCTTCACCAGCTCGACCAGCGTGCTGTCACGGGTGCGCGCGGTTGGCCGGAGCCGCCGCGCGAGATCAGCGGCGAGCGGCTCCCAGGCGCCGTGGGGTAGGACGGCTCCGTCCTCGTAGTCCGGATCGCCGTGGACGGCACGTACGCCGGCGACGTCGCACCGCGCGATGAGGGCGACAGGGCTCTGGTGGGCGATGGCGAGGTTCATTCCGGACTCCTCCCCGGTTGGGCTCATCGGCGGTCGTCGAGGGTGTCCGCGAACGTCACGTCCAGCTCGGCGACCAGGGCTTCGGCAAGCTCGCCCTGCTGGGCCCGGCCGATGATGACCTTGCTCAGGTTGGCCGTGCCCCGGACGCTTCTCAGATCGTTTCCGCGCAGATCGAGGTCCTGGTACTTGCCCCGGCCGAACTCGGTCAGCCGCAGACCGCAGGCGTCGACGACGGCCCGGCCGAGGTCGCAACCCCTGAACGTCGCCTCGTTCAGAACACACTTCGAGAAGGCGAGCGGGCCGGTGGCCCGCACCTGCTCGAAGGTGCTGTAGTCGAGCTTGCAACTCTCGAACAACACGTTGTCCAGGGTCACGCCGGTGAGCCGAGCACCCATCACTTTGCAGTTGCGGAAGACGACACGGGAGAACCTGGCATCAGCGATGCGAGCGTTGGCGAGATCACAGGTGTCGAACTCGACAGAGTCGAGACGGACTTCGTCGAGCCGGACGCGGTCGGCGCGGAGCCCGGTGACGCGCCCGGTGATGAGGCTGGCATCGGCGAGGTCCAGCTCCCGCAAGTCCGCGTCGGCGTACTGGAAGTCCTGGACGAGGCCCCGAGTGGAGTCGAGCGTGCTGACGTTGGACAGATAGAAGCCGGGCTCGCTCAGGTTCGGCAGGGCCACGGTGACGCGGCCGAAGGTGACGCTGCTGTCCACGGGGGCTTGCTCCGCTCTCTCGATTCCGAAGGCCCGGGCCCGCACCGCGCCGGTGCGGGCCCGGGCATCACTACTTCTTGCTCTTCTTCGACCAGTTGTCCCAGGTCGGCCGGTTGTCGAACGACGATCCGGCGTTGTCCCAGGTGGGTCGGTTGTCGAACTTGGCGGCCGCAGTGTCGGCAACGGTCCCGGCGGTCAGGTCGGCGACCACCGGGACGTCGGCGGCGGCCAGCAGTTCGAGAAGGGTCATCCGGTTTGTTCCTCTCGGACGGTATCGGACAGTGCGGTGACAAGGGCCTGCCTGGACACCCGGCAGTAGTCGGTCTCGGTGGTGTCCAGGCGACCGTTCTCGAAGTAGCGATTGCCGGCCTGCGCTCCCCGGCAGAAGCCGTAGAACTCACAGCCGGCCTCGCACTCGTCCAGGCCGGCCAGGAACTCACGCACGTACCGCAGTTCGTGCGCGCGCTCCAGCATGGAGCCGATGCTCAGCTCCAGGACGTTCCCGGCCCGGAAGTCCTCGTACGCCGGGTCCTTGATCCCGGCGAGCTCGGGCGACAGCAGTACGACGTCTCCGGCCGAGGAAACGGTCGGAATCGGGTCGATCAGCAGCTCGTCCCAGGCAGCCGGGCCGTCGGAGCGGACAGCCCGTAGGTAGCTGCCCAACCGGTCGACCTCGCGGACGGTCAGGACTCGGTGTCGGCGCGACCAGGCGATGGTGCGGCGCCAGAACTCGCGGGCCTGTTCGGCGGAGGGCACCGGGCGGTCGGTGTTGACGCCCTCCCGCTCCTCCATGTTGAGGCCGACCGTGTGGCAGCCTAGGTCAGCCATGAAGTCCAGCAGGCCCTCCGGGTCGCCGATGCTCCCCACGCCGACGACCGCGATCGCGGAGAACGGCACACCGTGGTCGCGCAGGCGGCCGATGCCCTTCATGATCCGGTCGAAGGCGGGGCGCCCGGCCCAGTCGACACGCTGGCGGTTGAGCACGGCCGGGCCGTCGATACTCACGCCGACCCGGAAGCCGTACGCGCTCAGGAAGTCGCACCACGCCGGAGTGATCAGGACGGCGTTGGTCTGCACCGAGTGCAGAACCAGCCCAACACGCCGAAGCGACTCGAACGGCGCCAACAGCTCGGCGAAGCGGCGGCGGCCGATGGCCAGCGGCTCACCGGCATGCCAGACGATCTCGACCGGCACCGCGGCGGAGGCGGCGTCGGCGAACTCGACGACCGACCGCGCCACCGCCTCGGCCACCTCGACGGACATCGGCGCACGCCGGTGCCGGTCAGGCAGGTAGCAGTATGTGCACTTGAGGTTGCAGAAGCCGTCCGGCTGGACGACGACCACCGTCGGGCGGTGGGCGATGCGGCGCTGATAGTGGGCCAGGGTCTGCATGGTGCGGACTCCTTCGCGAGCTCGGATGGATGAGGTCTCAACGCCAGACCGTGAGCAGCAGGACGCACACGATCACCAGAGCGGCGACCGAGACGGCGAACGCCGCCGCGAGTCGCACCGGATCGCGCTCGCCATGCCGCTCCGGCACCATCAGGCAACCCGGGTGCTCCACCAGGGCGATGTGCGGCGTCAGGTCCGCCAGGAACCTGCCGCGCAGCCAGGCCCCACAGTCCGGACAGCGTCCGAGCTCGATGTGCTCGCCCACGGCCGCCGGGCTCATGAACCGACCTCTGTGGAACGCCTGTTGCACGAGCAGCCGCGGGCGGAGCAGCAACAGCCCAGCGCGGCCGATCGCGCCTCGACCCGCAGTCCACCAGGGCATCCCCAGTGGGCGCCGAACAAGCACTCCGCACTGATGTAGCGGCCACCCCGGCGGGTGTCGAGGTGAACGACGCCACCGGTCGGCGCGTCCGGTCTCGCGACAACGACGGTCACTGTTCCTCCTCTGGAGCGGTTGAACAGGCAGGGTGCGCGACGACCGACCAGCCGAGCCCCGGCAGGTCCGGGAGGCAGACGTGGCCGTCCGGGACGAGCTCGCCGTCCCTGCCCTCACAGGCGATGCACGCGCGGCCGTCCTTCTGGGCCCGGCTGAACGGCACCGGCGCTGGGCGCACAGCTTTCCCCCTGCTCGCGGTAGGCCTTTGACGCCGGTCGGCGACAGAGACAATCGTCGTCCGCGATGCGGACTCCCTGAAGGCCCTACGGAGGACTCCTTCAGGACTCTTTTAGGACCTAGAGTCAGTCAGATGATCAGAGAGCCCCCCAAGAGGACGCTATAGCTCTAGAGTTGAGTCACCATCGGTACCTGCGGAGGACACCGTGCCCAACACCGCGCTGAAAGCCGCAAGGCAGGCCGCCGGCCACGCCAGCCAACAGGCCTTCGCCGACGCCCTCAGCAAAGCCGCCCGCCAGCTCGGCCTTCCCATCGTGGTGAGCGTCCGCCAGGTCAGGCGGTGGGAGTCCGACTCCCCACCCTGGCCGCAGGAGGACTACCAGCGACTCCTCACCCACGTTCTTCACCAGAGCGTTGAGGACCTCGGGTTCCGACCGCCGTGGGACAGGGGCACTCACCAGGGATCGACGCGCCCGAGCACCACCCCTGTCACACCGTCGGCGCCGACCGCACTCCGGGGTTCGCTGCCGCGACCGGTCGGCCTCGCTGGATCTCAGCCCGGCACCATCGGCGCCGACTACGCGATAGTCACCGAGGCCCACCGCCGCCTCTACCTCTCCGTCGCACCGGCCGTGCTCCACCGCGCCGTCGCGGAACACGCCGGTCTCGGCACCGCACTCCTCGGCGAGACGGCCGGAGTCGCCCGTCGCGTCCTCGCGTCCGCACTGGCCGAGTCGCTGCTGCTGCTGGGGCGGATCGAGTTCTTCGACCTACGGCAGCCGGAGGCCGCCGACTCCACGCTCGTACGCGCGCTCCAAGCCGCCGGCGAGGCGGACGACAGCCTCCTCGGCGCGGCCGTCCTCGCCCACAGTGCCTTCATCCCCGGATGGGTCGGCCGTCTGGCGGAGGCCCGTGAGCGAATGCTGGCGGCCCGCACCTACGCACGCCGGGCGCCCACCAGCGCCGACGTCCTCGCCTGGCTCGACGCGGTGGAAGCCGAATGTCTCAGTCGCTGCGGCGACCATCGTGGAGCGCTCGCCCTTCTGCGCCGCGCGGAGGACATCCTCGCAGCCGGAGGCGATGCGCTCAGCCCCGATTGGTTCACCTGGTTCTCGCCCGTCCGCCTGCACGCCTTCCGGGGCAACACGGAGTTGCTCGCCGGCCTGATCCCGCAGGCCCGCACCACCCTGGAGGGAGCGCTTGCCGAGCTCCCCAAGACCGACGGGAAGCAGCGTACGGTCCTCCTCGCGGACCTGGCTGCCGTCGAGGCCTCGGCCCGACATCCCGAGACGGCGTGCGCGCTTCTTGAGCAGGCGCTCGATCAGCTTGCCGTCACGTGGTACGCCACCGGCATGGAGCGCGTGCGCGACGCCCGTCGGGCGCTCACCCCGTGGCAGGACACGGCGGCCGTCCAGCGAGTGGACGACCGCCTCTACTCGTGGTCCGCGACCCTCAGCTCCCTGCAGCGTTGAACTTGCCGATCAGGTCAGGCAGTTCCGCCAGCGAGTCGATCCGGAAGGTGGCCTCGCCGGCGGCGGCGTCTTGCTGTTGGATCCAGCCCCACGGCCCGCGCCGGATCAACGCCGTCCGCATCCCCGCCCGTGCGGCGGGGAGCACATCGTTGTCGAGCCGGTCACCGACGTACAGGATCTCGCCCGGCTCGGCCGGCGCAACCTCAGCGACGCGCTCGAAGAACAGCGGGTCAGGCTTGCTGGCGCCCCAGTCGTCGCTGGTGCCGATCAGGTCGACATCGGTGGCGAACAGCGCGCGCAGGATCACACCCGCCCGGACGGTCTGGTTGCCCGCGATCGCCAGCCACAGGCCGTCCGCTCGCAGCTGAGCGAAGGCGGGCCGGACGTCGGGGTACAGGTCCTCCTCGCCGAAGGTCTCCGGCCGCCCTGCCGCGGCGCGCTTCTCCCGCTCCTCATACAGGTCGAAGCCGGGCCGGAACACCTGGAACGTCTCCCGGTAATCGCGCCCCTGCGCGATCACCGCGCCGAACTGGGCGACGAAGGTGTGTCTCGGCACCTGCAGCCAGTCCGCCCAAGTGCCGTACTCCCGCGTCTCGTCGACCAGGCACTCCCCGACGTCGAACACCACCGCACGAATCATGTCCGCAGCCTAGCTTCGGCTTTCGCAGGTCACGGCACAATTGATACGGCCAGCGGTGGAGCTGTTCAGCTCCGCCGCTGGCCGTCTGCCCTCGATGTCCCCGAGCCTGCAAGAGGCCGATACGGGGGCTTTCCGCAGCGTGGGAGATTCGGGCCACCAACTCGCACACGCGTGCGGAAGCCCGGCGACGGGAGCGGAGTGGCATCGCGCGGGCCAGCCACTGACCCGCCCCCGCGCCACGATTCCGCTCCGCCTCGCGCAAAACGCCACCGGCCCGCGTCCCCTCCCACACGGGGGGCGCGGGCCGTCGGGCCTGGGCGCGCGGGTCAGCCGCGGGTGGCCATGGCGCGGAGGAAGAAGGTGAGGTTGGCCGGGCGCTCGGCAAGGCGGCGCATGAAGTAGCCGTACCACTCCTGGCCGTACGGGAGGTACACGCGCATGGTGTTGCCCTCCTCGGCGAGGCGGAGCTGCTCCTCGGGGCGGATGCCGAAGAGCATCTGGTACTCGAAGGAGTCGCGCTTGCGGCCGTTCCACTGGGCCAGCTGGCCGGCGATCTTGATCATGTTGGGGTCGTGCGAGGCGATCATCGGGTAGCCCTCGCCGGCCATCAGGACCTTGAGCGCGCGGACGTACGCGAGGTCGACCTCGTGCTTGCCCTGGAAGGCGACCGACTCGGGCTCCTTGTAGGCGCCCTTGCACAGGCGCACGCGGGAGCCGGCGCCGGAGAACTCGCGGCAGTCGGCCTCGGTGCGGCGCAGGTAGGCCTGGAGGACGACGCCCAGCCAGGGGTAGTCGGCCCGCAGCTCGCGCGCGATGGCGAGGGTGGAGTCGGTGGTGGTGTGGTCCTCCATGTCGAGGGTCACCGTGGTGCCGGCGTCGGCGGCGGCGGCGCAGATGCGGCGGGCGTTCTCCAGCGCGATCTTCTCGCCGTCCACCGGGAGGAACTGGCCGACGGCCGAGAGCTTGACCGAGACCTCGGCGCCGGCGGCCAGGCCGGTCTCCTTGAGCGCCTTGAGCAGGTGCTCGTAGGCCTCGGCGGTGCCGGCGGCCTGGGCGGCGTCCTGGGTGTCCTCGCCGAGGTGGTCGAGGGTGACCTTGCGGCCGGTGGCGACCAGGTCGTCGCAGGCGGTGACGGCGTCGTCGAGGGCCTCGCCGGCGACGAAGCGCTCGACTATGGCGTGGGTCGGCGGGAACTTCTCGACCACGGTGCGGACCTGCGGGGAGCGGGAGGCCGCGAGGAGGGCGGAACGGAGCATCGTGACTCCTGGAGCTGGTGCTTCTAAGGGTGGCAGAAAGACGGGCGGCGGACCGGAAGGGTGGGGTCCGCCGCCCGTGAGGACGCCCGGCTGCGGGACCGGGGCGTCAGGGACCAAAAGTCCGGGGCACTCAGCCCATGTGCGGGTAGCGGTAGTCCGTCGGCGGGACGAAGGTCTCCTTGACCGAGCGGGTCGAGGTCCAACGGGCCAGGTTCTGCTTGGCGCCGGCCTTGTCGTTGGTGCCCGAGGCCCGGCCGCCGCCGAAGGGCTGCTGGCCGACGACGGCGCCGGTCGGCTTGTCGTTGATGTAGAAGTTGCCGGCGGCGTTGCGCAGCTTGCGCATCGCGTGCTGCACGGCCTCGCGGTCCTGGGAGATGATCGCGCCGGTCAGGCCGTAGGCCGACACCGACTCCATCTGGGTCAGCATCTCCTCGTACTTCTCGTCCTCGTAGACGTACACGGCCAGGATCGGGCCGAAGTACTCGTCGCGGAAGTACTCGCTCGCCGGGTCCTCGCAGACCAGGACGGTCGGGCGGACGAAGTAGCCGACGCTGTCGTCGTAGCTGCCGCCGGCCAGGACCTCGACCCGCGGGTCGGCCTGGGCGCGGTCGATCGCGGCCTTGTTCTTGGCGAAGGCGCGGTCGTCGATGACGGCCGACATGAAGTTCGACAGGTCGGTGACGTCGCCCATGGTGAGGCCGTCGACCTCGTCGCGGAACTCGTCCTTCAGCTCGGCCCAGATCGAGGCCGGGACGTAGGCGCGGGACAGCGCGGAACACTTCTGGCCCTGGAACTCGAAGGCGCCGCGGGTCATGGCGGTCTTCAGCACGGCCTTGTCGGCGGACGGGTGGGCGACCAGGAAGTCCTTGCCGCCGGTCTCGCCGACGATCCGCGGGTAGGTGCGGTAGCCGGCGATGTTGTTGCCGACCTCGCGCCACAGGTGCTGGAAGGTGGCGGTGGAGCCGGTGAAGTGGATGCCGGCCAGCTCCGGGTGCTTCAGCGCGACGGCGGAGACGTCCAGGCCGTCACCGGTCACCATGTTGATGACGCCCTTGGGCAGGCCGGCGGCCTCCAGCAGCTGCATCAGCAGGTGCGCGGAGAACTGCTGGGTCGGCGACGGCTTCCACAGCACCACGTTGCCCATCAGCGCCGGCGCGGTCGGCAGGTTGCCGGCGATGGCGGTGAAGTTGAACGGGGTGATCGCGTAGACGAAGCCCTCCAGCGGGCGGTGGTCGCTGCGGTTCCACACGCCGTCCGAGGAGACCGGCTGCTCGGCCATGATCTGGCGGGCGAAGTGCACGTTGAAGCGCAGGAAGTCGACCAGCTCGCAGGGGGTGTCGATCTCGGCCTGCTGGGCGGTCTTCGACTGGCCGAGCATGGTGGCGGCGGCCAGGGTCTCGCGCCAGGGGCCGGCCAGCAGGTCGGCGGCGCGCAGGAAGATCGCGGCGCGGGAGTCGAAGGAGAGCGCCTGCCAGGCCGGAGCCGCGGCCAGGGCAGTGTCGATGGCCTCCTGCGCGTCCGCCTGGGTGGCGTTGCGCAGGGTGCCGAGCCTCGCCGCGTGGTTGTGCGGCTGGACGACGTGGAACTCGGTGCCGCCGCCCATCCGGCGCTCACCGTTGATCGTCATGGTCAGCTGGACCGGCTCCTGGCCGCCCAGCTCCTTCAGCTTGGCCTCCAGACGGGCCCGTTCCGGGCTGCCCGGGGCGTAGCTGTGGACCGGCTCGTTCACCGGCGCGGGGACCTGGGTCACAGCATCCATGAGCGCACGCTCTCCTTCGTTTCTTGCGGGGGGATGTCGTCGCGGGTCGCACGACGGCCACAGGACGAACGCTATTCCTGCACCGGGGCCCGCTTGATTGGCCGGACGGCTAAAATCATCCGGACGGCGTTGTCCAAGTGGATGAACAGCCCGGGACGAACCCGGCAGAACGCCCCAGGAGGCCCAGATGACCACCCCCGGCCTCCCACCCGTCCCCGGGTTCCCGCCCGCCTCCGGGCTCCCGCTCCGGCAGCTGCTGATGTCGCTCGGCGAGCCGCTGGTCGAGCTCCAGGCCGCCCCGCACGGCCTCGACGTCCCGGTCCGCGACGTCGCCATCCTGGACCCCGAGGACCCGCCCACCGCCGCCGCCGGCGAACTCGTGCTCGCCATCGGCGCCCGCGGCCGGGCCGCCCTCCCCGCCCTGCGCGCCGCCGGCCGGGCCGGCGCGGCCGCCGTCGCCGTCAAGCTGGACGCCCCCGGCCAGGCCGACGCGCTGCGCGAGGCGGCCACCGAGGCCGGCGTGGCGCTGCTCTCGGTCCGCCGGGAGACCCGCTGGGAGCACCTCGACTCGCTCGCCCGCGCGATCATCGCCGGACCGGACGCCCCGGACACCCCCGGCACCCCCGAGCACAACGCCGGCGACCTCTTCTCGCTCGCCCAGACCGTCGCCGTCCTCACCAACGGCATCGTCTCCATCGAGGACACCTCCAGCCGGGTGCTCGCCTACTCCCGCTCCTCCGACTCGGACGAGGTCGACGACCTGCGCCGGCTCTCCATCCTCGGCTGGCAGGGCCCCGAGCCGTACCTCTCCAAGCTCCGCGAGTGGGGCGTGTTCCAGCACCTGCGCGGCTCGGACACCGCCATCACCATCGACCCGCACCCGGAGCTCGGCCTGCGCCGCCGGCTGGCGATCGGCATCCGGGCCGGGGCGCAGCCGCTCGGCACCATCTGGGTCCAGGAGGGGGCCCAGCCGCTCGCGCCGCTGGCGGAGCAGGCGCTGGTCGGCGCGGCCCGCGTGGCGGCCGCCCAACTGGTCCGGCGCAGGCGGGAGTTGTCGGCGGACGTCCGGCTCACCCGGACCCTGCTGACCGGGCTGCTGGAGGGTTCCACCGGTCCGCAGTCGCTCGCCACCCACCTCGGGCTGGACCTGCGCCGGCCGGCCACCGTGCTCGCGTACAGCGCCGGGACCACCGAGGAGCTGACCCAGGCCGAGGTGACCGGCCTCATCTCGGTGCACACCGCCGCCCGGCACCGCGCCGCGCTGCTCGCCCCGATCGAGTCCCGGGTGTACGTGCTGCTGCCGGAGCTGCCCGCCAACCTGCCGATGACCACCGTGCGCGGCTGGGCCCAGGAGGTGATCGAGGCGGCCCGGGACCACCTGGGCGTCCCGCTGCGCGCGGCGATCGGCTCGACGGTGGACGGCCTGGCCCAGGTGCCCGAGTCGCGGGCGCAGGCGGACCGGATCCTGGACGCGATGGGCCGCGGCGGGGTGGAGCTGGAGGTCGCGGCGCTGATCGACGTCCAGGCCGAGGTGCTGGTCAGCGAGGTGCTGGCGCTGCTCCAGGAGCGCGGCGGACTGCGCGACCCGCGACTGACCGCGCTCACCGCGTACGACCGCCGGCACGGCACCCGGCTCGCCGAGTCGGTGCTGGCCTGGCTGGACGCGCTGGGCGAGGTCCGGGTGGCGGCGGACGCCCTGCACATCCACCCCAACACCCTGCGCTACCGGGTCCGCCGGGCCGAGCAGCTGACCGGCATCGACCTGGCGCAGCCGCAGCAGCGCCTGCTCGCCATGCTCCAGCTGCGGCTGCCGGCGGACATGTGAGAACGGGCATGTGCAAGACGGACATGTGCAAGAGGGACATGTGAAAGAGGGGCCCGCTCCATCGAGCGGGCCCCTCACTCACCTGCGGTCAGTCAGCCGCGGTCAGTCAGCTCACTCGCCGTAGCCCTGGCCGCGCTTGTGCTCGTTCAGACGGTGCCACGGGCCGGTGATGGCCAGCTGGATGCCCGGCTCCTGGATGTTGGCGAAGAGGGTCTTGCCGTCGTCCGAGAAGGTCACCCCGGTGAACTCGCTGAACTCGGGCTTGGCGGCGGTGCCGATGTTCAGCTCGTTGCGGGCGATCGCGTAGGTCAGACCGTCCTCGGTGGCGCCGAACAGGTGCTGCACGCCCTCGCCGTCCTCGGCGATCACGACGCCGCCGTACGGCGACACGGTGATGTTGTCCGGGCCGTCGTAGTTGTCGTGGTCGCCCAGCACGTCGGTGTTGACGCCGAGCAGGACCTTCAGGGTGATGGTGCGGCGGACCGGGTTGTAGAACCAGACCTGGCCGTCGTGCTGCAGCGGGCTCTCCGAGCGGGCGAAGCTGGAGACGAAGTAGAAGCCGCCGTCACCCCACCACATGCCCTCCAGCTTGCGGGCGCGGGTGACCTCGCCCTCCTTGAACTGCTTGCGGACGGAGACGGTGCGGGCGTCGCGGTCCTGGACCTTGACCCAGTCGACGCCGTAGACGGTGCCGACCGTGGTGGCGCGGGAGAGGTCGTCGACGAACTTGCCCTGGGCGTCGAAGACCTTGAAGGCCTCCAGCACACCGGCGTCGGCGGCCAGCTTGCGCAGCTGGTAGCGGCCGTGCTTGAAGCCGGCCGGCGGGGTCCAGCGGTAGAGCAGGCCGTTCGGGCCGCCCGCGTCCTCGGTCAGGTAGACGTGGCCGCGCTTCTTGTCGACGACGACGGCCTCGTGCGCGTACCGGCCGAAGGCCTTGATCGGCTGCGGGTTCTCGTTGTACTCGTCGTCGAACGGGTCGACCTCGAAGATGTAGCCGTGGTCCTTGGTCATGCCGTTCTGGCCGGCCTTGTCCTCGGTCTCCTCACCGGAGAGCCAGGTGCCCCACGGGGAGACGCCACCGGCGCAGTTGGTGGAGGTGCCCGCGATGCCGACCCACTGCTCGACGGTGCCGTTGGCCTTGGCGTGCACGATGGTGCAGCCGCCGGCCGCGCCCGGGTCGTAGACGTGACCCTCGGTCAGCGGGACCGGGTTGGGCCAGTTGGCGCGCGGGCCGCGCAGCTCGTGGTTGGTGACCAGCAGGTTGCCGCCGCGCTCGTCCTCGAACGCCGAGGTGCCGTCGTGGTTGCTCGGGGTGAACTCGCCGGTCTTCAGCTTGGTCTGGCCGGCCCGGTTCAGGACGGTGTACTTGAAGCCCTTGGGCAGCGCCAGCAGGCCGGCCGGGTCGGCGACCAGCGGGCCGTAGCCGACGGCCACCCGCTCGGCCTCGGCGGCCGCGGCCACCGGCGCCTCGCCACCGGCCGGGGCGGCGATCGCGCCCGGCGCGCTGGCCAGGGCCTCGGCGCTGCCGGCGATCAGAACACCGGCCCCGACGAGGGTGGAACGGTTGACGAAGTCCCGGCGGGACAGCGACATGGCAGTCACTCCTGAGGGGTGGGCCGCCGACCGGGACCGTGCCCGGTGCGTGGCGTGCGAGGTGTCGAGGCTGGTCGTCGACGCCCAGCAGACTCCGCCCGTTCCGTGAACGCACGGTGAAGCGGACGCCACGTCAGGGTGGTCATTTGCCGACCGTATTCGAACCCATGACCCATCTTTTGCCTCCTTACCACAGGCGACACCACAGGTCACACGCCCGTCCGACGCAGGTCACCCCCCGTTCAGCGGCCTGCCCGGGCCGCCCGCCACTGCTCCCAGGCCGCCAGCCACAGCTGCTCGCAGATCCGGTGCTCCTCGCCCTCCCCCTGCCCGACCGGACGGCCCGTCACACCCGGGCCCGCGACACCCGCGCCGGGCCCGCCCCCGTCCGCTCCCGCCACCGCCGCGCCGCCCGCATCCGCACGGCCCGCCGTCCGGCCGCGCCGGACCTGCTGCCAGGCCCGCTGCGCCGGCACGCTCGCCACCTCGCTGGCGAACACCGCGTACCGGATCGACTCCTCGACCGCGGCCTCCCCCTCCGGCGTCCCCACCACCCAGTGGGTCAGCTGGGAGAGCCGGCTCAGCTGCTCGACCAGCGCCGTCACCGCCTCGCGCGCCTCCTCCCGGGTCTCCGTGGCGAGCCGCATCTGCTGCCGCACCGCCGCCTCCCAGCGCACCGCGCCCGCCTCCGCGCGCGCCCCGCGCGGCGGCCGGGGCGGGCGGCCGGCCCGTACCCGCGCCTCGACCGCGGCGGCCTCGCCGATGCCGTGCGTGATCACCGCCCGGTGCGCCTCCAGGCCCACCGCCGGCGCCAGTTCGCGCCGCTCCACCGGCAGGTGCCGGCCGCGCCGGGTGGCCAGCTCGCGCAGCAGCGCGGTACGGCCGCGCAGGTAGCGCTCGTGGTCGCCGATCCGGGCCAGCTCGACGCCGCCCGGCGACACCCCGCGCCCGCAGACGGTGACGGTCAGCCCGCCGATCCGGAACCGGCCCGCCCACACCGGCTCGGCCCCGCCGATCGGGCAGCAGCCGGGCAGTGCCGCGCCGGACCAGAGCCCGCGCCGGTCCTCGTGCACCTCGATCGGGTAGGGCTCGCCGTCGACGGTTATCCACTCGCGCAGTGCCCGGACCCGGCCGGGCGCGTCGCCCTCGTCCACGCCGAGCTGCTCGTACACCCGGTCGCGCTCGTCCTCGACCACGTCCTCCAGCTCGGGCAGCGGCTCGTACCGGTCGGCGCCGGGCCGGTGCGTGCGCACGGTGACGTAGGGGCCGGCCGGCGCGGCCCAGTCGCCGGAGCCGACCTCGACCCAGCCGGGCGCGCCGTCCAGGGCGCTGCCGCCGCCCGTCCCGTAGCCGACCAGCGCACCCCCGACCGGCGTACCCCCGGCCGGCGCGCCCCCGACCGGCGCCGCCCCGACCGGCGCAGGCCCACCCGATCCCGACGGGGGCGCGGGCGCGACGCCGAACACCGGGAAGTCGGCCGCGACGAGGGTGCGGCGGGCGAGGTCCTCCTGGACGGCCAGGAACTCCTCCAGACCGCCGGCCGACCAATCCTCCGAGGGGTCCTCCGGGCGCTCGCACCGGTCCACCGTCCCCGCGCCGTCCCCGTACCGGCCGTCCCACCCGCCACCGCTCGCCCGCGTCATCCCGCGCCGCACCCCCTGTCGTGCCGTCTGTCCTCGCCGTGCCGTCGACTCCGGGCAACGATACGTGGCCCGACCTGCCGGGTCATCAGGACCATTGCGCACCGGGCGGATCCGCCCGAACCGCCGGGCCGGCGCCCCGGACGGGCGCGTCCGGGGCGCCGCTGTCGGTCCCCCTCCCTACGCTGGCCGACATGACCACCACCACGGAGTTCCCCGCCCGGATCAGCATCGTCACCCTCGGCGTGACCGACCTCGACACCAGCGCCCGCTTCTACGAGGCGCTCGGCTGGCGCCGCTCCACCCTCTCCAGCCCGGAGATCGTCTGGTTCCGCACCGCCGACTCGGTGCTCGGCCTCTTCCCGCACGACGAGCTGGCCGCCGACGCGGGCATCCCGGAGGCCGGCGAGCCCGCGTTCCGCGGCGTCACCCTCGCGGTGAACCTGGAGTCCCCCGCGCTGGTGGACGCCGCGCTGGCCACCGCGGTGGCGGCCGGCGCCGTCGTGGTGAAGCCGCCGACGACGACGAGCTGGGGCGGCTACTCGGGCTACTTCGAGGACCCGGACGGCCACCTCTGGGAGCTGGCCCACAACCCCTTCATCCCGTTCGCCGAGGACGGCTCACTGGACCTGCCGTAAGCCCCCGAGCCCTCAGCCCCCGCCCCTTCGCCCCTCAGCCCTTCGCCCCTCAGCCCTTCGACCGCGCCTTGAACGCCGCCTTGCGGGCCTCCTTCGCCACCGCCCGGTCCGGGTGCAGCTCGCCGACCGCCTCCAGGACGTCCGCCGTGTACGGGTGGTCGACCCGCCACAGCTCGGTGAAGTAGGCCGCGGGCTCCTCCGTCACCGGCAGGTCCGCGATCAGCTCGCGCAGCTGCTCCGGGTCGCCGCCGGTGTCCAGCAGCTGGGCGGCGAAGGTGTCGACCACCGTCCAGAGCGCCATCGTCCGGTCCGGCGCGGGCACGTCCGCCGCCCCGAGCGCGGCCAGCCAGGCCCGCGCGCCGCCGCCCAGCTCCGGGTCGTCCAGCACCTCGCGGACGGCGGGCTCGGCGGGCGCGCCGAGCAGCGCCAGCGCCGAGTGGCAGAGCATCCGGCGCATCGGCGCGTACGCGTCGATGCCGCGCGCGGCCGCCAGCAGCTCGCGCGCCGCCGCCAGCGGCTCCCGGCCGGCGACCCAGACCCGCAGCTCCTCCTCGGGCAGCACGTTGGCGGCCTCGCTGACGCCGCGGAGCAGCTCCGCCGCGTCGCCCCGGGCCAGGTCGCCGACCAGCGGCGCGTCGTAGCCGTCCTCCAGCAGCCACTGCCGGATGCCGTACTGGCCCAGCGGGGTGAGCCGGACCAGCCCGAACCGGGCGGACTCCGCCTCGTCCAGCTCCGCCGGCTCCTCCGGGGCGGGCCCGTCGCCCTCCCCGTCCTCCTCCTCGTCGAACAGCTCCGGGTCGATCGGCCGGTAGTCGAGCAGGCCCAGCTCGGCCAGGTCGGCCAGCATCGGGTCCAGCGAGACCATCACATCGGTGATGTCACCGAGCAGCTCCTCGCTCGGCTCCTCGCCCTCCGGCACCACCAGCAGCGCCGCCAGCACCCCGAGCGGCACCGTCTCCTGACCCGGCTCGGCGAACGCGGTGGCCTCGTACAGCACCTGCAGGGCCTCGTCGAGCAGCTCGGCGGCCGCGTCGCGGGCCTCCTCGACCTCGCTGAGCCGCGCCTCGTCCGCCTCGTCGTCGTCGGACTCGTCCTCCGCGCCACCGGGGGCGGCGCCCTCCAGCTCCTGCGAGTCCGCCTCGGCGGCCAGCTCGCGGACGATCCCGGCGGCCGTCAGCCACAGCTCCAGGACGGTCTCCGGGTCCCCCTCCTCGGCGGCCTCCAGGTCCGGACCGGGAATCGCGACGTGCTCCCCGGCCGCCGTGGTGCCGATCTCGACCAGGTCCAGGTCGCAGGCCAGCGACCAGGCCCGCATCGCCTCGACCACCGCCTCCTCCGGCGCGTCCCCCTCCTCGGGGGCGAGGCCGAGCAGCCGGGCGGCGGGCGCCCGGTCCGGGCCGGTGAGGTCGCCGAACTCGTCCACCACGCGGTGCGGGGCCGTCCAGCGGGCCAGCCGCAGCGCCCAGCCGATCATCGGCACGGCCTTCGCCTGGGCGGTCAGCTCCTCCTCGGACGGCAGCCGCACCGGCGGCACCAGCACGGCGGCGTCGTCCAGGTCGTCCTCGTCCAGCCCGTGCGCGGCGAACGCCCCGTACAGGTCCTGCAGCTCCAGGTCGGCGGGCAGCACGGCGCCCTCACCCGGCGTGCCCGCTGCCGAGCTACCGGCGCTCTTACGACGTCGTGCGGCCATCGGTGTGCGTTCTCCCTACGCCGAGCGGTCAACCGGGCCGGGCCGCGAACATCAGCTCCGCGTACCGGTCCACCACCTCAGCGTATAGGCCGGGCACCCCCGATGCCCGGCCGCGAGGGGCGCGCGCCGCAGCCGTGCGCCCACCCCTTATCCTTCGAAGTCGGTACCGCGCACACCCCGCGCGCGCCGACGGGCAACGAAGCCCCCTCTCACCTCACCCGCTCCACCAGGGAGCCCGCACCGAGGCCACCACCACAGCGCCCCCGGACGGGCGCGCCGGCACACCCCGCCGACCCCGGTGGCGCCCGGCCACAGGAGATCCCTGCCGTGACGGACCTCTCCCCTGCCGGCACCGTCCTGCGCGGCGCGCAGCTCGACGGGCGCCGACTGTCGGAGGCCCTGCTTCCCCTGGAGCTCGCGCCCCGCGCCCAGCTCCGGCTCTCCGCCGTCAGCCGCTGGAACGCGCTGCGCGGAGTGCGCGTCGGCCTCGTCGCCGCCGCCCTCCTCCTCATGCTGATCGGCGCCAACCTGGCCACGCCGATCTACCCCCTGCTCCAGCAGCAGCTCGGGCTCGGCCCGCTCGACACCACGATCCTCTTCACGATCTACGTGTTCGCGCTGGTCCCGGTGCTGGCCGTGGTCGGCCACTGGTCCGACCACCTCGGCCGACGCGCCCTGATCCTGCCCGCCGTCGCGCTGGCCGCGGCCGGCGACGTCGTGTTCGCCACCTCCGGCAGCTTCTGGCAGCTGGCGGCCGGCCGGGCCGTCCAGGGCATCGCCGTCGGCCTGTCCACCGGCGCCGCCGGGGCCGCCCTCGGCGACCTGCTGCCCGACCACCCGACGCTCGCCGCCAAGCTCACCCTGGCCTGTTCCGCGGGCGGCGTCGCCCTCGGCCCGATCGTCGGCGCGCTGCTCTCCGGCGGCGCCGACCCGCTGCTCACGCCCTTCCTGCTGCACGCGATCGCGCTGCTGGCGCTGTGCGTGCCGCTGGCCCTGGTGCACCCGCGGATGCCCGGCCGCAACCGGCCGCCGGCCACCCCGCCCCGGATCACCACCCCGGCCCACCTGCGCCCGCGCCGGCTCGCCCTGCCCCGCACCGGCCGCCGCGAGTTCCTGCTCGCCGCCTCGGCGGGCTTCATCTCGTACGCGGTGTTCGGCGTCTACCTGGCGCTCGCCCCGGCGTTCTCCGCCAAGCTGCTGCACACCTCCTCGCACCTGACCGGCGCGGTCGTCGCGGCGCTGCTGCTCGGCTCCTCGGCCGCCGCCCAGCTGATCGTCCCGCCGACCGCCGACCGCCTGGTCATCGCCCTCGGCATGACCGGCCTGGCCGCCGGCCTCGGCCTGGTGGTCACCGCCCAGTACACGGAGACCCCGGCGCTGCTCTTCATCGGCAGCGTCCTCGGCGGCATCTGCCAGGGCGTGGCCTTCCGCTCACTGTTCACCACCGCGGTCGCGGCGATGAACCCGGAACGCCGCGGCTCCGAGCTGAGCTCCCTGTGGATCATCGTCTACCTCGGCAGCTCCGCCCCGATCATCGCGGTCGGCGCCCTCGTCCAGGCCTACGGCCTGCTCCCGGCCACCAGCGGCTTCGCCATCATCGCGGCCACCCTCTGCACCGCCCTCGCGATAGCCGTCGCCCGCAAGCCCAAGCAGCCCGCCTGACCGGAACACCAGAACGCCGCCGCCCGGTACGGACCCCGTACCGGGCGGCGGCGTCTTCACACCCGCGCATCCTCCGCTCCGTCAAGCAGTTCCACCGCCGTTCCCCACCATCCACCCCCCACCCCGGGCCTCGCCGTGTGCCGCCCGGCCAGGCGGCACACGGCATTGATCGGACAGGGCGATGCAGTCGGGACGGACCGCTGTCTGCCATAGGTGAACAGCACCCCGGGCGGGCGCAACGTTCATTACCGTCCAGTCGCATGACGACGGTGACAACCCGTACGGTCGAATACCCGGCCGACAACCTGACGATGATCGGACACCTCGCGCTCCCGGCCGGCGCCGAGCGCCGGCCCGCGGTCCTGATCGGACCCGAGGGGATGGGGCTCAGCGATGTCGAGCGCCGCCGGGCCGAGGCGCTGGCCGAGCTGGGGTACGTGGCGCTGGCCTTCGACCTCCACGGCGGGCGCTACTTGGCAGACCCGGAGGAAATGCTGGGCCGTTGCCTGCCGCTGCTCGCCGATCCCGACCGCATGCGAGGAATCGGTCACGCCGCACTCGACGTGCTGCGTGCCGAACCACGGGCCGACCCCGACCGGACCGCCGCCATCGGCTACGGCACCGGGGGCGCGGTCGCGCTGGAACTCGGTCGCGACGGAGCCGACCTGCGCGCGATCGGCACCGTCAACGCACTGACCACCGGCCGACCGGGCGAGGCGGCCCGCATTCGCTGCCCGGTCTGGGCCGGAGTCGGGTCGGAAGACCCGATCATGCCGCCCGCGCAACGGGAGGCGTTCACCGCGGAGATGCAGGCCGCGGGCGTCGACTGGCGCCTCGTGGTCTACGGAGGAGCCTTGCACGCCTTCCACCACCCACCGGTCGACCACACCACGGTCCCCGGCGTCGGCTACCACCCACGGCACGCACAGCGAGCCTGGCGCGACATCGTCGCGCTGCTCGCCGAGTGCCTGCCCGTCACGGATTGATCGGCCACCGTTCCCCACCATCCACCCCACCCGCCTTCCAGCGGGTGCCCGCCCCGGGCCCGGCCGAGTGCCACCCCGGTTTCCGGGAGACGGCTCCCCACCTCTCAGTCCCGGCGGTGGAATCAGGCGAGGCAGAACTCGTTGCCCTCGATGTCCTGCATCGTGATGCAGGACTCGTTGACGCCATCGGCGCGCTGCGTCAGCACGTGCTTCCCGCCGAGCGCCATCAGCCGTGCACACTCGGCCTCAAGCGTGGCCAGCCGCTCGTCACCCACGAGCCCGACACCGGCCCGCACATCGAGATGCACCCGGTTCTTGACGACCTTGCCCTCGGGAACCCGCTGGAAGAGCAGGCGCGGGGCCACACCCGCGGGATCGGTGCACGCGAAGTAGACCGTATCCTCGGGCGGCAGCGAGGCGAAACACTCCTCCCACGTGGCATGGCCCTCCGGGACCGGAGGCAGGACGTACCCCAGCACCTCGCACCAGAAGTTGGCGAGGCGCACCGGCTCCGCGCAGTCGAAGGTCACCTGGATCTGCTTGATCGTTGACATCGGCGCACCATAGCAGGGGCCCTCCGCTGCTCATCTCCCCAGGTCGGAAGGTCCGCACGTCACAAGCGGCACACCAGGACTCCACCCAGGCACCTGATCGTGAAAGCGCCTTCGGCCCGTACGGTGGCGGCAGCGATCTCGGCTGCTCGGCTGACGGTCTCGTGGAACGGGACACCGCATTGGTCGGCCCACGCCTCGTAAGAGGCAAGGTGAGCAACGATCGGTGCGGGGTCGGTGATCTCGATGGTGCCGGGCAGTTCCCGCACGCGGATGCTCCTGAATACCGATCCGAGATAACCGGGGGCCTGCTCCAGGGAGAAACGAGAGCTGAGGGAGACCCGCGCCGGCCCCTCGGGAATCCCGAGTACGTCGCCTGCCGCCCGGGACCAGAGCTGGTCCAACTCCCGCTTGTCGGTGTCGCTGTTGGTCGAGGCGATGATCACGCCGCCAGGGCGGAGGACGCGGGCCAATTCCTTGATCGTGGCCTCGATGTCGCTGACGTGGTACAGCATGTGCAGGGCCAGTACGGCGTCGACGCTGTTGTCGGCGAAGGGCAGGGCCTGAGCGTCGGCCACCAGGACCGGCTTCTCGACGTCGGCGAGGATGCCCGCCGAAATGTCCATCCCGACGACCTGAAGGTCCGGACGGTCCTTGTGCAGGCGGCTGATGAACTTGCCGTTGCCGCAGCCGACGTCGAGGACGATCCCGCTTGTGTCGGCCAGTTCTTCGACGACGATCCCGGGCAGATCGTACTGCGGCTGCTGCCACCGGTAGATCGACTGGCGGGCGGCCAGGTGGCGTCCGTCGGCATAGGCGCTGTTCGCGAGAATGGACTTGTCGGCGACTGCGGCATCCTGCTGTGCGGTGTTGCTCGTCACTGTGGCAGCTCCGGGGAGTTCGTGAGTGCGGCTCAAGAGCAGGCTTCTCTGACATTCTCACGGAGACTCAAGACGATCGGGGAGCCTGCATAGGCTGGCTCAGCGAGACGAGTGCTCAACGCCCGGAGACGGCTGGAGATGCTCGCTGTTCGCCGGTCCGGTGCGGCGTCCAACACCACCGAGAGCTTCTCCCGCACGCCGTCGAGGTCGCCGCGGGCGAGATGGGCGTTGGCGAGGTCAAGGCGGGCGGCCAGTAGATCGCCGGAGGACTGCTCCTGCTGCGGTGCGGACTCGTACAGGGCGATGGCCCTGGAGGACGCCTCGATGGCGCGGTTCACGTAGCGCTGGCCGCCCAGGGAAAGGAGGGCGGTGCCGGCGTAGGTCCACTGCTTGGCCATAGGGAACGTGAATACACCGGGAAGATCCACGTCCGTTGCTGTGCTCCGCGCCGCCTCGGCAGCTTCCACAGCTCGTAGTGCGCTCGCACTGTCGCCGAGCGCGGCGGCGGCCCGTGCTTCGAGGCTGAGCAGACGGGCTGCAATCGTCCCACTGTCTGCGTACGGAAGTCCGGCCCTGGCCAGTTCGGCGGCCTGGCAGTGGTCCTGCTGCCAGTAGGCGATCAGGGACTGGACGGATCGGATCCAGGCCCGGAGACCGTTGTGGCCGGCCGACTCCGCGCAACGCCAGGCCGTCCGCGATTGCGTGGCCGCAGCCGTGTACTGGCCGAGGTCGAGGGCGACGTGGGTGGCCAGACCGCAGAGGCGTCCGGCCTGCAGATAGAGATGACTTGTCTGGTAAGGCTGCTGGCGTCCTCGGAGTAAGAGGAACACTCCTCGCCGGAGGGTTCCGATGTCGTGGAAGAGTTCGGACAGCGGCTTGCTGACATAGTCCGACGCCAGCCTCTCGATGTCCGCGTCAATCTGTTCGAGCAGCGTTTCGTCCACGTTGGACGCGCTCGCGAAGCGAAGGAAGAGCGCGGACTCCGCCGAGTCGGCTGCCACGGCCACTACGAGATCGTCGTCGCGTTCCGTACGCCGATCAGGCACGGGAGGCGCGGCCTCGCCGACACTGCTGGGCGGTGGAACTGCTTCGGCGGCTGCAGGGGGTGCTGTCAGCAGGTCGGCCAACTGGCCGACCGAGAGTTCCAGAGCACGGGCGAGCTTCGGCCGCATCCAGGGGCGTGGGGCACCCCTGCCGCTCTCCCATCGCCCCACGGTCGTGCGGTCCACATCGAGGGCTTCAGCCAGGGATTCCTGGGTGTGGCCAACCGCCTCCCTGCGCTGGATCAGCCGGGACCTCCTGGATGCCATTCCGCGTCCTCCAGAGGAACGTCAGTTCGTCTGCAGCCGTAACAGGCCAGGTCATGCCCGGGTTTGCAGCACGGATGCCTCATTGCCACCTCAATTCTGCTCTGGTTCACCCGCGTTGGAGGCGGTTCTGTAGATACCGCCGGGTGAATCCCGGCGCGAATCGGCCCGCTGCCGACCTCGTCCCGGTGAAAGGTCCGCGCTCATGTCCGTCGCCACCCGCCGAGCCATTACCCCCGCCCCGTTCGGCTTTCGCGTGCTGCCCAGTGCCGAGGCCGTGCCGAACGCCCGGCGGCGGGTGATACAGGCCGTGCGCGATTGGGGCCTGCCGCTCGCGGAGGACGCGCTCCGCGATGTCGAGTTGCTGTCCAGCGAGCTGATCACCAACGCCGTGTGCCACACCCATGCCCCGTGCGTCGTCTGGGTGTCCTGGGACAGTGACCGGCTGCGCGTCGAGGTGACGGACGTCGGCCACGAACTGCCGGCTGCCGGCGGGATCGATGTCGACGCCACCGACGGGCGAGGGCTGTTCCTGGTGGCAGCGCTCGCGACGGACTGGGGCACCGAGCCGGACCCCGCCGGCAAGCGGATCTGGTTCGAGGTCGGCATCGCCGCTGCCGTCTCGGGCGAAGAGCGACTCACCGCGCTGGTGAGGGCCGCGGACTCGAAGGCACAGGACGTCGTCCCGACCAGTGCCTGAAAAGACTTCCTCCCGCCCCGACGCGGGCTCGGGGGATGCAGGTGGCCGCGCTGGTCAACAACCACGCGGCAAACGCACCTGAGGTTCCTTGCCAACGGCTTGCCCTGGCTACGGATCCATCGCTGCACCCACGGCGGGGCTGGGCAGTCGGCCCGTCCCATGAAACCGAAGGAGTTCTTCATGCCCGAGAACCTGACCACCGGCACCGAGGTGGAGGGCGACGGCCTGCTGGTCGCCCGTACGAAGGTCGCCGCGGCCCGCTCGCGTGGCGAGCAGCCGTCGGACGGCGGCTCCACCGGCCGAACCGACACCAACGACTGACGGCTGCAGCACGATGACCGCCGAGCACTTCTCGGTGGTCGAGCGTCTGGGCGGGGATGACTTCCTCACCCGGACGCTCGGCCGCAGCTTCAAAGTCGCACGCGGTGAAGCCGCGTCGCTCGCCGGGCTGATGAGCTGGGATGACCTCAACGCCATCCTGACCCACCACCGGTTCGAACCCCCTCGCTTCCGCCTCGCCGCCAACGGCGAGCAGGTGCCCGCGCACACCTACTCCCGGCCGATCATCACCCGGCGGAGCACCGTCTGGCACCAGCTCCAGCCCTCCGAGTTGCACAAACGTCTCGCCGAGGGTGCCACGCTCGTCCTGGACGCCATCGACGAACTCCACCCCGGTATCGGCACTCTGGCCGGCCAGCTGGAGCGCTGGCTGCGAACCGGCGTGCAGGTCAACCTTTACGCCTCCTGGACCGGCACCGAGGGCTTCGGCGTCCACTGGGACGACCACGACGTGGTCGTCGTCCAGCTCGACGGTGCGAAGCGCTGGCGCATCCACGGTCCCACCCGCACGGTGCCGATGCACCGCGACGTCGAGACCCCCGAGCCGCCGCCCGAGGAACCGGTCGCCGATCTGGTCCTCACCGCCGGCGACGTGCTCTACCTGCCTCGGGGCTGGTGGCACGCCGTCGCCGCCTCCGAGGGCGAGCACTCGCTGCACGTCACGTGCGGGCTGCAGAGCACGACGGGCGCCGACCTGATCACCTGGCTGTCGGAGATGCTCCGCGCCCACGAAGCCGTCCGGGCGGACATCCCACGCTTCGGGGCCAACGAGACGCAGCGCGCCTTCCTCGACACGATCGGCAAGCTCATCGCGACCGAATTGGAGAGCGACGACCTGATCGCCCGCTTCTCCTCCGCCCGCGACGCCACCGAGCGCGCCCGGCTCGCACCGTCGTTGCCCCACATCACTGCGGCCCCACCGGATGCCGACCTTCAGGTTCGCCTGGTCACCACGCGGCCCGCGCTCGCGGCCACGCCCGACGGCACCGTCCGGTTTACCGCCGGAGGCGAGGAGTGGACGTTTGCTGCCAAGGCCGAACCGATGCTCGCGCTCCTCGCCGACGGAGAACCTCACCGGCTCGCCGATCTCGCACAGGCAGCAGGCATCACTCTCGGCCAGGCGGCCGGTGTCGTGACGGAGTTGGTCGACGGCCAGGCCGCCGCGATCGGAGGCCCACGATGACCGCCCGGCTGGGTCTCGGCACCTACCGCTGCCTCGATGTGGCCGAGGCCGCGCTGATGGCCGCCTGCCGAGGTGCCGACTGGGTGGACACAGCGCCCAACTACGCAGGCGGCCACGCGGAGACGTCTCTCACCGTGATTCTGGCTGCCTACCCGGATCTGTGCGTCTCCACGAAGGTGGGCTTCGTACCGGCCGGCACCAGGCACATCGGTGTGCGAGCCGGTGCCCTGTCCGCAGCGGACGCCGAACGCGGGCACTGCCTCGCCCCGGACTACATCGCCTGGCAGCTCGCGCGCAGCCGGCTCATGCTCGGCCGGGTACCCGACCTGGTGTTCGTGCACAACCCCGAGCACGCCTGCCCGGACGGCGAGATCACCGGGTGGCTCTACAACGCCTTCGTGGCTCTGGAGGAGGCGTGCAGTCAACAGATCATCAGCGCCTACGGAATGGCGACCTGGAGTGGCTTCAGCAGCGACCTCTTCGACGTACCCACGCTGATCGAACTCGCGACCATGGCCGGCGGGCCGAATCATCACCTGCGGGCCATCCAGCTCCCGGTTTCCCTCGTCCACCTCGCGCCCGTCGCCCAGGCTCTCAACGGACGCGGCCCGTTGGCCGATGCCCTGGCAGCGGGACTCGAGGTGTTCGCCTCCGCCCCGCTCCACGGCGGCGAGATCCCCGGTCTGGTGACCCCGGAACTGTCCGAGCTGATCGCTCCCGGCCAGACCCCTGCCGAGACCGCCCTCTCCGTCGTTGCTTCAGCCCCAGGGGTGAAGCGCGTACTCCTGTCGACGGGCAACCCGGAACACTGGACGGAGGCCACGGAAGCCGTCGGCCGACCGTCATTGTCTCCGGACGTACTCCGAAGGGTCGTTGATGTACTCGGAACCTGAGCCGGACACCACCAGGCGGATGCGCGGGATGCACGCCACTGCCGCAGCGGCGTTCGACGCGACGCCGATCGGCTCGCGTGAAGCGTGGGGCTGGCGCGGACGCACCCTCGGTCGCGCGGTCGCCACGGCGTCCGGCGAGGGCTGGCTTCGCCTGGTATCGGCCCCGGCAGACAAGGCCGGCGGAAAGCTCTGGGAGGGACCGCAGGAGGCGGAACGGCTCATGCCTCCCACGGTACCGAGGCCGCACCTGCGGGAGCGGCGCACCTGGACCGAGGACGGGCACGGCTACCTGGCGGAGCTGTACGACAAGGTCACCGCCGCCACCATCACCACCGACGAGCCGACCCTCCGGGAAGCACCCGACCTGGACGACGCCTGGTGGGACGGGCTCAGCACCGCCCTCGACGCCATTGCCACCGTTCCCAGCGACCGGGTGGCGGTCCGGCAGGAATACCTGGACCGCGCCATGCCCCAGTACCTGGGCCGCTCGATCGACACCAAGGCGCCCGCCTGGACGACCGCCCACGGTGACCTGCACTGGGCCAACCTCACCAGCCCGGCCCTCACCGTGCTCGACTGGGAAGGCTGGGGCGTCGCACCCGCCGGGTACGACGCGGCGCTGTTGTACTCGTACAGCCTCCTCGTGCCGGACACCGCCGCCCGGGTCCGCCGCCGACTCGCCCACATCCTCGACACGCCAGCCGGGCAGTTCGCCGAACTGGTCGTGATCACCGAACTGCTGCAGACCATCACACGAGGCGACAACCTCGACCTCGAGGGGGCTCTGCGAAAGCGGCTCTCCGCGATCACCGGATGATCGGTCCTCGACCCCCTGGTCGAGGACTACGGGTCGGATCGTGACCGGCGTTGAGCAGACCGCGCAGCTCGAAAGCACGAACACGTCATCGACACGGGGCTCATCAAGTCCTGATGTCAGCTGCCACTTAGCCTGATGTGCGGTCACGTCGCCCTCCGTTGCCGCACTCAACCGGCAAGACAAGCGGCAGTCGGCTCCTCCGCTGACCGGCCCGTCCCACCGAACAGGAAGCAGGCCACCATGAAGCACCGCGTCCGCGCCGTCCTCCTCACCCCGAACAACACCCTGCTGCTGATCAAGCGCGTCCGCCCGGGCATCGACCCGTACTGGGTGATCGTCGGCGGCAAGATCGAGCCCACCGACGCCAGCCCCGAGGAGGCCCTGCTGCGCGAGGTCCGCGAGGAGATCGCCGGCGAGGCTCAGATCGTCAGGCACCTCCACACCGTCGAAACCGACACCGACCACGAGGACTTCTACCTCGCCACCATCGAGAAGTGGAGCTTCGAGGACCGCACCGGCCCGGAGTTCGACCAGGAGGGTCGAGGTGAGTACCTCCTCGAAGAGGTCCCCCTGACCGCCGAAGCCATCGAAGCGATCAACCTCCTGCCCCAGGAGATCGCCGCGGTTCTCCGCGAGGCCGTCGAACGCGGTGAGCTCCTCGCCGCCAGGTAGCCGCGGACCGCCAGCCGGGTCCGTGCGCGGGACCCGGCGCCGGGCGCCAGAACGGCCTCACGCTGCGTCAAATGACGTGATACGTGCCGCGCTCAAAGAGAAAGGGCGAGGCCGAAGCGCGCGAACTCGCTCCGCTGGTCACCCAATGGCTCGCTCGCGGCAGCACCCCGGCCGACCTCGCCCATGCCCTGCTGCCGGGCCTGCCCACCCCGATGCACTCGGCGGCCGCCGTGCTCCGCTACCGCCTGGAGCACAAGATGCCGCCCGCCCGGCCCGCCGCCCGGCCACCGGCCCGGTACGCGGAGTGTGCCAAGTGCCACGACCCCGTGCCCCGACCGGGCATCTGCCGCCCGTGCGCCGGCCTGACACTCGGCACTCCCACGACCGGCCAGGGGGTGAACGTGGCAACCGCAGGCGCCGCCCGAGTCCGAACCGCTCTACGCTCCGCGATGACCGGCGGTCGGCCGGCACACCTCGCCGCCTGAGACAGGTCGTCCCACCGGTCGGAAGGGGCTCCGGCGGAGAACTCAGCTCCAGCGGCGGCAGCTCGAGTTGGCCTGCGCGACCGCCACCGAAGCCCTATCGAACCAATGCCTCGGTAGCGACGTTGGCCGACCGGATCACCAGTGCGGCCGGCTGATCAAAGGCCGGCCTCGTCCAGCAGCAGGTAGAGCACGCCCACGAGCGTGCCACTGCTGACGATCTCGCGACGGTCGATCATGCCGCGCAGCTCGGACAGGGAGATCCACTCGATCCGGTCGGACTCGTTGCGCTCGGTCGGCGGTCCCACGTACTCGATCGCATCGGCCCGGAAGACGAAGTGTTCGGAGTCGGTGATCCCGTTCGCCGGCTGGGCGTAGATCAGCGGCTTGACCTCACCGACCTTCCAGCCTGTCTCCTCCAACGCCTCACGGGCCGCCGCCTCCGCCGGGGTCTCGCCCGGTTCGATCAGCCCCATCGGGAGTTCCCAGGCCCAGGTGTCGGTGATGAAGCGGTGCCGCCACATCATGAGGACCTGCTTCTCACTGTTCACGATGGCGGCCACGGCCAGGTGCCGGAGCTTGACCACGTGGTGTTCCCAACGGTGGCCGTCGGGCTGTTCGACGTCAGCCAGCCACAGGTTCACCCAAGGGTTCTCATAGATCGGACGTTCCCCATGAATCTTCCACTGCATCGCTGCGGGCCCCTCTCGCTGGGGCTCCAGCGTGTCAGACCACCAAGGCCGGCGAGCCGGTTCCGGCTAATTTGTGTCAGTCTGACGAAATCCAGGAGCCGGCCCGCTGGCTGGAGTCGGCCCGAGAGCTCAGGCATCTCGCTCTGCTCCATCAACGCCGCGCGCCGCCCGGCCAGGCGGCGCGCGACAAGG